>NZ_WWKH01000417.1:0-16159 GCF_009865595.1 Streptomyces sp. SID1328
GGAGCGGCCTGGGCCGTCCCGGCCGGACGGACCTCGGCCGTCCAGGCGTTGCCGTCCCACCAGCGCTCGGTGGGCGGAGCGTCGTGCGTCTGTCCGGGGTCGGGATACCAGCCGGGAGGAGTCACCTGCGTCATGGGCATACCGTATGAGCAGTCGGTGAAAGCCGGATGAGAGCACCCGCCCACGGGCACCCCGAAGCCCCGTACCGATTCACAGGTTTATCCGATTCCTGGTCAATAACTGCCGCGCTGAACAGAGTTGACGCACACAACGGCACAAACCGGCCGGTCGGGAGGGGTGCTCGTCAGCCGGGCCGGAACCCGGCTCACCCAGCGGGGCAACACCTGCCCGGAGCGGGCGCCAATGGCCCGTTCGGACGGCTACGCTCGTTCTTCGTACGCCGTTCGGACTACCTGCGGAGGTAACGGGATGACGGAGGAGCGGCCACAGGCGGTCGCCTCGGGCTACCTGTGGGAGCGGGAAGCGGAGATCGCCGCCGTCACCGAGGCGATCGAGCTGCTGTGCGACGACCGCGAGTCCGCCGGCAGCCTCCTCCTCTTCCGCGGCGAGGCCGGACTCGGCAAGACCGCCCTGCTCGCCGAGATACGCCGCATCGCCGAACGCCGCGGCTGCGTGGTCTGGTCGGCCCGCGCCGGCGAGACCCTCAAGTCCGTCCCGTTCCACGTCCTGCGCCAGCTCCTCCAGCCCGCGCTCGCCGCCCTCACCCAGGACGAGGCCCGCGACTACCTCGGCTCCTGGTACGACATCTCCGGCCCCGCCCTCGGCATCGTGGAGCCCGGCGAGGGCAGCCCCGACCCGAGCTACGTGTGCGACGGACTCGTGCACGCGGTCCGCCGCCTCGCCTTGCGCACCTATCCGCTGGTCCTCCTGGTCGACGACGCCCACTGGGCCGACCTGGAGACGCTGCGCTGGCTCGCCGCCTTCGCCCAGCGGCTGGCCGACCTGCCCGTGCTCGTGGTGGTCGCCCGCAGGCCCGGCGAGGCCCACGGCGAGAGCGCCCGCCTGCTGGACGAGATCGCCGCCGCGGGCCGCCCCGTCAGCAACCTCAGCGCGCTCACCCCGCAGGCCACCGCCGGACTCACCCGCGCCACCGTCGGCCCGCAGGCCGACGACCCGTTCTGCCGCGAGGTCTGGGCCGTCACCGGCGGCAACGCCTATGACACCGTCGAACTCCTCGCCAAGGTCCGCGACCGCGAACTCCAGCCCAGGGAGGACCGCGCCGCCGAACTGCGCGACCTCAACCGCTCCGCGCGCGGCGGCGGACTCGTCAGCCGGCTCCGGGAACTCGGCGTCGAGCCCACCAAGTTCGCCTGGGCGGCCGCCATCCTCGGCACCGGCAGCCCGGTCGGCCTCGTGGCCCGGCTCGCCATGATGGACGCCGACACCGCCGCCCGCTGCGCCGAGCTGCTCTGCGACGCCCGCATCCTCGCCGAGGTCGTCCCCGACCCGGCCGCACCCCGGCCCCAGGACGTCACCCTGGAGTTCGTGCACCCGCTGATCGCCTCCGCCGTCTACGACTCCATCACCGACGCGATGCGCACCGCCATGCACGGCATCGCCGCGAACATCGTCGCCGAGACCGGACGCAGCGCCGCCGAGGCCGCCCGGCACCTGCTCAAGGTGCACCCGGAGGGCGACGAGACCCTGGTCGAGCAACTGCGCGAGGCCGCCCGCGAACACCTCGCCGTCGGCGCCCCCGACGCCGCCTGCACCTGCCTCGAACGCGCCCTTGAGGAACCTCCGTTGCCCGAGGTGCGGGCCCAGGTGCTGTACGAACTCGGCCGCGCCAGGCTGCTGTCGGCGCCCGCGCTCACCATCGAGCACCTGCGCGACGCCCTCGCCGCCCCCGGTCTCGACAGCGCCCAGCGCGTGGACGCCTCCATCCGGCTCTCCCAGGCGCTGCTCCACAACGACCAGTTGGAGGAGGCCGTCCGTACCGTGGAGGCCGAGGCCGACCGGCACGAACCGGGCCCGGTACGGATGCGGCTCCAGGCCGTGCAGTTCACCTGGGAGGCCGTGCACGGCGAGACCGTCTCCCCGGAACGCTCCCGGCGCCTGGCCGAACTCGCCGCCACCTGCACCGGACGCGACAACTCCGAGCGGGCTCTGCTGATCCTGCGCGGCTTCGACGCCATGACCCACGGCGAGAACGCCGAGCTGGTGGTCGAGCTGTGCGACCGCGCCCTGGTCAACGGCCGCCTCGCCCCCGGCCTCGGCTGGACCGACGACGAGTGGGGCGTCGAGCTGCTGATGATGCTCGGCAGCGCCTACGCCCACACCGACCGGCTCGACCGGGCCGAGAGCCTCTTCTCCGAGGCCCTGCGCGCCTACACCCGCGCCGGCTGGCACGGCGGCCACCTCTCCCTGGCCAACGCCTACCTCGGTCTCGCCTACCGCAGGCAGGGCAAGCTGCAGGACGCCGAGGGCGCGCTGCGCGAGGCGCTCCGACTGGCCGAGCGGGTCGGCCGGGGCCTCCCGCTGTACTGGTCGGCGACCTGCGGCCTCGTCGACATCCTGCTCGCCCGCGGCCATGTCGCCCAGGCGTGGAGCGTCGCCGAGCAGTACGGCTTCGCTCCGCCCTACCCGTCCACCATCGTGCTGCCCGACATCCGCTCCGTACGCGGACGCCTGCTGCTCGCCGTGGGCCGCACCGAGGAGGGCATCAACGAGCTGGAGGCCGCCGAGAAGGCCGCCGCCTCCCGTGGCGGTCACAACCCGGTGCTCGCGCCGTGGGCCGTCGACCTGGCCCGCGCCCTCGCCCCGCACGACCCGGAACGGGCCCGCGCGCTGGTCACCGACGCCCGCCGCCAGGCCGAGCGGTTCGGCACCGACACCGCCATAGGAGAGGCCCTGCGCTGCGCCGCCGCCCTGGAGTCCGGCCCGCGCGCCGAACGCCTCGCCGCCAAGGCCGTCGCCTATCTGGAGGCGTCACCCTGCCAGTACGAGCACGCCGCCGCCCGCGTCGAGCACGGCATCCTCGCCCGCTCCCGCGCCGAACTCACCCGCGGTCTCGACCTGGCCCAGGCGTGCGGCGCCGACGGACTCGTGGCCCGGGCGAGCGGAGCGCTGGAGCACCTCGGCGGCTGAAGCCGGCTCACGCATCCGGCGCACCGCCCAGGATCTCCGCCAGGTCGTAGCGCACCGGCTCCTCCAACTGGGCGAACGTACAGCTCTCCGGGGTGCGGTCCGGGCGCCAGCGGCGGAAGCGGGCGGTGTGCCGGAAGCGGCGGCCGTTCTCCATGTGGTCGTACGCCACCTCCGCGACCTTCTCCGGGCGCAGCGGCACCCAGGACAGGTCCTTCTTCCCCGACCAGCGGCTCGGCGCCCCCGGCAGCCGGGCCGTCTCGTGCGCCGCCTCCTCCGCCCAGCGCGCCCACGGATGCCCGCTCACGTCGTCCATCCTGAGCGGCGCCAGTTCCTCCACCAGCTCCGCGCGCCGCTTCATGGTGAACGCGGCCGCCACACCCACGTGCTGGAGCGCGCCCTCGTCGTCGTACAGCCCGAGCAGCAGCGAGCCCACCACCGGGCCGCTCTTGTGCAGGCGGTACCCGGCGACCACCACGTCCGCCGTCCGCTCGTGCTTGACCTTGAACATGGCCCGCTCGTCCTGGAGGTACGGCACCGTCAGCGGCTTGGCGACCACCCCGTCCAGACCGGCGCCCTCGTACTGCTCGAACCAGCGGCGCGCTTCCTCCAGGTCCGTCGTCGCGGGCGCCAGATGCACCGGCGGGCTCACCCCGGCCAGCGCCCGGTCCAGCAGCGCCCGCCGGTCGGTCAGCGGTACGTCCAGCAGGGCGTGGTCGTCCAGCGCCAGCAGGTCGAAGGCGACGAAGGACGCCGGGGTCCGTTCGGCCAGCGTCCGCACCCGCGAGTCCGCCGGATGGATGCGCTCGGTCAGCGCGTCGAAGTCCAGATGCCCGTCCCGCGCGATCACGATCTCCCCGTCCACCACGCAGCGCGCCGGCAGCCGCTCCGTCAGCGCCGCCACCAGCTCGGGGAAGTACCTGGTCAGCGGCTTGCCGGTGCGGCTGCCCAGCTCGACCTCGTCGCCGTCGCGGAACACGATCGCCCGGAAGCCGTCCCACTTGGCCTCGTAGTGCATGCCCGGCGGGATCTTCGCCACCGCCTTGGCGAGCATCGGCTTCACGGGCGGCATCACCGGCAGGTCCATACGCCGATTCTGCGCGCACCCACCCGCCGGCGCCCGGTGTGCGGGCCGCGCGGGGTACGCCTACGGTGGCCGCATGGGTGATGCGGTGGAACTTCAGGCAGGAGGCCGGACCGTACGGCTGACCCACCCGGAGCGGGTGTTCTTCCCCGCGCACGGCTACACCAAGCTCGACGTCGCCCAGTACTACGCGGCGGTCGGCCCCGGTGTGCTGCGTGCCCTGCGGGACCGCCCCACCACCCTCCAGCGGTACCCGGAGGGCCTGGAGGGGGAGTGGTTCTACCAGAAGCGCGCACCGAAGAACATGCCGTCCTGGATCCCCACCGCCCACATCACCTTCCCCAGCGGCCGCAGTGCCGACGAGATGTGCCCCACCGAGGAGGCGGCCGCGGTGTGGGCCGCCCAGTACGGCACGCTCACCTTCCACCCCTGGCCGGTCCGCCGCGACGACGTCGACCACCCCGACGAACTCCGCCTCGACCTCGACCCGCAGCCGGGCACCGGCTACGAGGACGCGGTCCGCGCCGCCTTCGAACTGAGGGCCGTCCTGGAGGAGTTCGGCGGTCTGCGCGGCTGGCCCAAGACCTCCGGCGGGCGCGGCCTGCACGTCTTCGTGCCCATCGAGCCGCGCTGGACCTTCACCCAGGTGCGGCGCGCGGCCATCGCCGTCGGCCGGGAACTGGCGCGCCGGATGCCGGACCACGTGACGGTGAAGTGGTGGAAGGAGGAGCGGGGTGAGCGCATCTTCCTGGACTACAACCAGACCGCCCGCGACCGCACCATCGCCTCCGCCTACTCCGTGCGCCCGCTGCCCGACGCCACCGTCTCCGCGCCGCTGCGCTGGGACGAGGTCGCCGACGCCCGGCCGCGCGACTTCGACATCGTCACCATGCCGCGCCGGTTCGCGGAACTGGGCGATGTGCACGCCGACATGGACGACCACCGCTACTCCCTCGACGCCCTGCTGGACCTGGCCCGCCGCGACGAGGCCGAACACGGGCTGGGTGACCTGCCGTACCCGCCGGAGTACCCGAAGATGCCCGGCGAACCCAAGCGGGTGCAGCCCAGCCGGGCGCGCAAGGACCAGGCGCCCTCCTGAGCGGGCCCCCGTGGGCGCCGGGCCCCGCGGCTATCCTGATCACAGCCGCCGATGAGGAGCCCCAAGTGACCGAGGCAGTGTCGCGTCCCACGCTGGAGGCAGTGGCCGCGCGGGCCGGGGTGTCCCGCGCCACCGTCTCACGGGTCGTCAACGGCGGCGACGGCGTACGCGACTCGCTCGTCACCCGCGTCCGCCAGGCGGTCGAGGAACTCGGCTACGTCCCCAACCAGGCCGCCCGCAGCCTGGTCACCAAGCGGCACGACGCCGTCGCGGTCGTCATCGCCGAACCCGGCACCCGCGTCTTCGCGGACCCCTTCTTCGCCGCCCAGTTGCGCGGCATCAGCAAGGAACTCACCGCCCACGACAATCAGCTGGTCCTGCTGCTCACCGAGGGCCGGGACGACCACGCCCGCGTCGCCCGCTACCTCGCGGGCGGCCATGTCGACGGCGCCCTGGTCTTCTCCCTCCACCTCGACGACCCGCTGCCCGGCCTGATCCGCGACGCGGGTGTCCGCACGGTCTTCGGGGGCCGCCCCGACTGGGACGAGGGGGACACCGGCGGCGCGGTGTACGTCGACAGCGACAACCGGGGCGGCGCCCGCGACGCGGTACGGCACCTCGTCGGGCTCGGCCGGACCCGGATCGCGCACATCACCGGCGCCCTGGACCAGACCTCCGCCGTGGACCGGCTGGACGGTTACCGGGACGTGATGGGCGACGCCGGCCCCGAGCTGGTCGTGGAGAGCGACTTCACCCCGGCCGGCGGCGAGCACGCGATGCGCGAACTCCTCGCCCGGCGCCCCGATGTCGACGCCGTCTTCGCCGCCAACGACCTCACCGCCCTCGGCGCGCTCCGCGTCCTGCGCGCCCACGGGCGCCGCGTCCCCGAGGACGTCGCGGTGATCGGCTTCGACGACATGGCCCCGGTGGCCGAGCAGACCGACCCCCCGCTCACCACGGTCCGCCAGGACATAGAGGAGATGGGCCGCATCATGGCCCGCCTCCTCCTGGGCGGCGGCCCGGCGGGCGGCGTCATCCTGCCGACCACCCTCGTCCGCCGGGCGTCCGCCTAGGCTTCCTGCGCCGGGTCGCCCTTGATCACCGCGAACTCGTACCCGTGCGGGTCGGCGAGGCGGGCCAGGCGGCCCACTCCGGGGACGCTGGTCGCGGGGAGGCGGACCGAGCCGCCGAGTTCCTCCGCGCGGGCCACCAGGGCGTCGGTGTCGTCGGTGCCGAAGTACGGGAGCCAGGAGGGGGCGGTGTCGGCGGGATCCTCGAAGGTGGGGACGATGCCGCCGAACATGGCGTCCTCGTCGGCGCCGCCGGGGTAGAGCGAGGTGTAGACACCGCCGGGGAAGCCGACGCCGGCGGTCTCCACGCCGAGGACCCGGTGGTAGAAGGCGGCGGCCGCCGCCACGTCCGGGGTGTGCAGCTCGACCCAGCAGAGGGCGCCCGGCTCGGTCGCCGCGTCCAGGCCCTCGACCGGGTCCGGCTGCCAGACGCGGAACGCGGCCCCGGCCCGGTCCTTCAGGCCCGCCACCCGGCCGAGTCCCAGCAGCTCCGTCGGCCAGAACACCACCGTGCCGTGCGCCACCCCCGCCGCCTCGGCGGTGCCGAGCGCGTCCGCGCAGCGGAAGTACACCGTCCAGCCCGCCCGGCCGCGCTCCGGGTCGAGCGCCATCGCCCCGGCGACCGTCCTGCCGTCGAGCTGGAGGAGGACGTAGCCGCCCGTCTCCGGGCCGGCGGGGGCGGGCTGCCAGCCGAAGAGCCCGCCGTAGAAGGCGAGGCTCGCCGCCAGATCGGGGGAGCCGAGGTCGATCCAGTTGGGAGCGCCGTCGGGGAAACGGGTGGTGAGCATGCGCGCCCTCCTCGGGGACCGTGCCGTCCTGGCACCGACGAGTCTGGCACCGGCCGGGGAGGATTGCCTCGCGCGCCGCCGTGCGCGGGCGTGTCCGCCCGGAGGATCATCGGGACGGCCCACGCGGCGTTGTTGACATGGCGTTGATCGAACGTTTTTCGCCGCCCGGCACGATCCTGGCCATGCACATCGAGACGATCACACCGGCCGATTCCGCCTGGCAGGGCCAGGCACTGTGCGCGCAGACCGGGGCGGACTTCTTCTTCCCCGAGCCGGGCAGTTCGGTGCGCGAGGCCAAACGGATCTGCGCCCTGTGCGAGATCCGCCCCGCCTGCCTCGACTACGCCCTCGCCCACGACGAACGCTTCGGCGTCTGGGGCGGCCTCTCCGAACGCGAACGGCTCGCCCTGCGCCGTACGGCCCGCTGAAGAACGGGCCGCACGGTGTGCTGAAGGCGGGTCACGGGGCCGTACGGCCCGGGGCTCAGCCGGCCGCGCGCGCCGCCATGCGCGCCTTGCGGGCCGCGAGCCGCTCGTCGAACTTGGCCGCCTCCGAGTCCAGTCCGCCCATGTACACGCCCAGCTCCTCCTGAGCCCGCAGGCCCTCCGGACCGAGGCCGTCGATCTCCATGACCTTCAGGAAGCGCAGCACCGGCTGGAGCACGTCGTCGTGGTGGATACGGAGGTTGTAGACCTCCCCTATGGCCATCTGCGCGGCGGCGCGCTCGAAGCCGGGGATGCCGTGGCCCGGCATGCGGAAGTCGACCACGACGTCACGGACCGCCTGCATGGTCAGGTCGGGCGCGAGTTCGAACGCGGCCTTCAGCAGGTTCCGGTAGAAGACCATGTGCAGGTTCTCGTCGGTGGCGATGCGGGCGAGCATGCGGTCGCAGACCGGGTCGCCGGACTGGTGGCCGGTGTTGCGGTGCGAGATCCGGGTGGCGAGCTCCTGGAAGGCGACGTAGGCGACCGAGTGCAGCATCGAGTGCCGGTTGTCGGACTCGAAGCCCTCGCTCATGTGCGACATCCGGAACCGCTCCAGGGCGTCCGGGTCGACCGCGCGGGAGGCGAGCAGGTAGTCGCGCATCACGATGCCGTGCCGGCCCTCCTCGGCGGTCCAGCGGTGCACCCAGGTGCCCCAGGCGCCGTCCCGGCCGAAGAGCGAGGCGATCTCGTGGTGGTAGCTCGGCAGGTTGTCCTCGGTCAGCAGGTTGACGACCAGCGCGACCCGGCCGATCTCGGTGACCTTGGACTGCTCCTTGCCCCACGCCTCGCCGTCCTCGAAGAGGCCGGGGAAGTTGCGCCCGTCGCTCCACGGCACGTACTCGTGCGGCATCCAGTCCTTGGCGACGTTCAGATGCCGGTTCAGCTCGTTCTCGACCACTTCTTCCAGCGCGAACAGCAGCCGCGCGTCGGTCCAGGCGGACGGGCTGCCGAGGTGAGGGGAGGTGATCGTCACGGGGGTACTCCAAAAAACGGCCGAACAGAAAAGGGAGATTCATCGACTTAACCACCCAAGAAGGCAGTGTCAAGAACCTACGGCTTCGTAGCCTACGTGTCCGTAGGTTACGAAGCCGTAGGTTAAGGCGGACGTAAGGACTCCGGCCGGGCCGGGCGCCGCCCGCCTAGCCGATCTCCGTCCGCCTAGCCGATCTCCTCCCGCGTCGCGTCCCGCAGCTCCCCGTCGGCCACCAGCAGCCAACGGGTGATGCCGATGGAGTCCAGGAACGGCAGATCGTGCCCGGCGACGATCAGCGCACCCTCGTACGACTCCAGCGCCGAGGTCAGCTGGCGCACGCTCGCCATGTCCAGGTTGTTGGTCGGCTCGTCCAACAGCAGCAGTTGCGGGGCGGGTTCGGCCAGCAGCAGCGCGGCCAGGGCGGCCCGGAAGCGTTCGCCGCCGGAGAGGGTGCCGGCCGGCTGGTCGGCCCGCTTGCCCCGGAACAGGAAGCGGGCCAGCCGGGCGCGGACCCGGTTGGGGGTGGCCCCCGGCGCGAACCGGGCCACGTTCTCCGCGACCGTCGCCCCGTCGTCCAGCACGTCCAGCCGCTGGGGCAGGAAGCGCAGCGGCACATGGGCCTCGGCCAGCCCGGCGACCGGGGGCAGCTCCCCGGCGATCGTCCGCAACAGGGTCGTCTTCCCGGCCCCGTTGCGCCCGACGAGCGCGATCCGCTCCGGGCCCCGCAGGTCCAGCAGGCCCGCCACGCGCGGCCCGTGGACCGTCTCCAGCTTCTCCAGCGTGAGCACCTGCCGGCCCGGCGGCACGGCGGTGTACGGCAGGTCGACGCGGATCTCGTCGTCGTCCCGGACCGCCTCCACCGCCTCGTCCAGCCGCTCCCTGGCCTCCGCGAGCCGTTCCTCGTGCATGATGCGGTGCTTGCCCGCGGACTCCTGGGCGGCGCGCTTGCGGGCGCCCATCACGATCTTCGGCTCGCGCTTGGAGTCGTACATCTTCTGCCCGTACCGCTTGCGGCGGGCCAGTTTCATATGGGCGTCGGTGAGTTCGCGGCGCTGCTTGCGGACGTCGGCCTCCGCCGCGCGCACCGTCCGTTCGGCCGCCTCCTGTTCGACGGCGAGGGCCTCCTCGTAGGCGGAGTAGTTGCCGCCGTACCAGGCGACCTCGCCGGCGCGGAGGTCGGCGATCTGGTCGACCAGGTCCAGCAGTTCCCGGTCGTGGCTGACCACGACGAGGACGCCGGGCCACCCCGCCACGGCCGCGTACAGCCGGCGGCGGGCGTACAGGTCGAGGTTGTTGGTGGGCTCGTCCAGCAGCAGGACGTCGGGGCGGCGCAGCAGCAGCGCGGCCAGCCGGAGCAGCACCGACTCGCCGCCGGAGACCTCACCGACCGTGCGGTCCAGGCCGATGTGGCCGAGGCCGAGTTCGCCGAGGGTGACCAGGGCGCGCTCCTCCACGTCCCAGTCCTCGTCGAGGGTCTCGAAGTGCTCCTCGGAGGCGTCGCCCGCCTCGATGGCGTGCAGCGCGGCCCGCTTGGCGGCGATGCCGAGGGCCTCGTCGACGCGGAGGGCGGTGTCCAGGGTGACGTTCTGCGGGAGCAGGCCGATCTCACCGGACACCCTGATGGTGCCGTCGGTCGGGACGAGGGCGCCGGAGAGCAGCTTCAGCAGGGTGGACTTGCCCGAGCCGTTGGCGCCGACCAGCCCGGTGCGGCCGGGGCCGAAGGAGATGTCGAGGCCGTCCAGGACGGGGGTGCCGTCCGGCCAGGCGAAGGTCAGGGAAGTGGCGGAGAGGGAGGACGCGGGTGATGACATAGGGGCCTCACGGGTGCCGGGTGCGGTCTGGTCGGGGGGACTGACGAGACACCGCGGGGCGGACACCGGAAGCCCGGAGGCACGGGGGCCGGGAGAACCGGGCCCGAATGGGGCCAGAAAAAAGGGGCCTGTGCCTGAGGGACGGCTCGTACGCCGAGGTCGAACGCCACGCACACCTCACCGGTGTGAACGCGATGTCTCATGACCTCAGACGAGCAACGTCCTTCTCCTATCGACGGCAACAGAACCGGTGTACACGCTACGAACGGCTGGGAAGCCTGTCAACGCGATTAAAGCGGACCCCGGTCAGCCGGAGTCCCGCATCAGCTCGGCCAGCCCCTGGTCGAGGTCGAGTTGCAGGTGCTCCAGGCCCACCGGCACCAGCTCGCCCGCCGCCCGCAGAAAGCGCCGGATCTCCCCGGAGCGCACATGCACCACGGCGGTGCCCTCCGGCGCGTGGAACTCCAGCACCGTGCGGTCGTAGCCGTAGGGCCGCACCCGTACGTCACCCTGGCCCTGCGGCTCGTGCAGCCCGGCGGACAGCAGTTCGCGGGAGAAGGTCCAGCACACCTCCACCCCCGCCAGGGTGGCCGGGGCGGGGAAGGTCATCCGGACGGCGTAGGGGTCGCGCCGGTCGTAGTGCAGGGCGGCGGGAATGCTCGGCATGCGGGGCGCGGCGGCGACCAGACGCGCCTCCACGATTGCCTCGATCACGGTGGACAAAGCCTGTGCTCCCTCGGACGGCTGGACACTGCTCCTCGGCGGGTCGCGGCCCGACACCGGGAGAGACGACGGAAGCCTGCGTTCCGTGCACACCCGGCCGGAGTGACCTCGGTCACGATTGCGGGGGGCGAAACGGGCCCGAATCCGGGTACTCGCTTCCCTACCGGACAGCCTGCGAAGGTCCGCAGGGCAACGAAGGGAGCGACCATGCCAGCCGGTTCCAGCCCCAAGCGTGAGCGGCAGTACGAGCACATCAAGGAGAGCGAGCTGGACCAGGGGGCGAGCGAGGACCGCGCGGAGGAGATCGCCGCGCGCACGGTCAACAAGGAGCGCGCCCGCGCCGGTGAGTCCAAGACCGCCAGCCGTACCTCCACGCAGGACATGTCCTCCGGGGAGCGCGGCGGCCGGCGCTCCGGCAAGGGCTCGCAGGGCCCGACGTACGACCAGCTCTACAACGAGGCCAGGCAGCGCGGCATCCACGGCCGCTCCGACATGAACAAGGAGCAGCTCCAGCGCGCGCTGGACAAGAAGAAGTGAGCCGAGGCCGGCTCAGCCGGCGCTCTGCCGGTACCGCGTCAGCTCGGGCGCCGTCTTCGTGGCGGTGAACTCGGTCACGCGGTACTCGCACACCCCGGCCGTGACGAACGGGTCCTCGGCGACGACCGCCTCGATCCGCGCCCGGCTGTCCGCGACGGCCAGGATCACCCCGCCGTCGCGGGGGTTCTTGCGGCCGGAGGCGAGGAACAGCCCCTTGTCGTACTGCTCGTCCAGCCAGGCCACATGAGCGGTCAGGACGGCGTCGACGGCGTCGAGCGGGGCGGTGTACGTCAGCTCCAGTACGAACATGATCGCGAGCCTACCCCGGCGCCCCGTATCGTCGGGGTCACCATGATCACCGTACAGGTTCCCGCCGACTGGCCCGCCACCGAGGAGGAGGCCCGTGCCGTCCAGGACGCGTTGCGCGGCCGTGTCGTCCGCGACGAGCCCGGCCCGCCGCCCGGCACCGGTCATGTCACCGGTGTGGACGTGGCCTACGACGACGCCCGCGACCTGGTCGCCGCGGCGGCCGTGGTCCTGGACGCGGCCACCCTCACCGTCGTCGCCGAGGCGACCGCCGTCGGCCGGGTCGCCTTCCCCTACGTCCCCGGCCTGCTCGCCTTCCGTGAGCTGCCGGCCGTACGGGCGGCCCTGGACGCGCTGCCCTGCCCGCCCGGCCTCGTCGTCTGCGACGGTTACGGCCTCGCCCACCCCCGGCGCTTCGGTCTCGCCAGTCACCTCGGCGTCCTGACCGGCCTGCCCACCATCGGCGTCGCCAAGAACCCTTTCACCTTCACCCACCCGGCCCTCGCCCCGACGCGGGGGAGCACCGCCCCGCTGCTCGCGGAGGAGGCCGAGGAGGTGGGCGCCGCCCTGCGCACCCGCAGCGCGGTCAAGCCGGTGTACGTCTCCGTGGGGCACCGGGTGTCACTGGAGAACGCCCTCGCCCACACCCTCGCCCTGACCCCGCAGTACCGCCTCCCGGAGACGACCCGCCGGGCGGACGCGCTGTGCAGGCGGGCGCTGCGGGAGAGCACGGACTCTCAGTCCGCCGGCCTGATCAGCGGCGCATCGCGGGAAAGCTCGCGGAAACCGAGTCCGTAGTACAGCCCGCGTGCCCTGGGGTGGCCCGGCGCGCCGAGGCAGACGACCGTCGCGTGGGTGGCTCCGGCCGCTCGGGCCAGACGCATGCCGTGGAGCATCATGGCCCGGGCCAGGCCGAGGCGGCGGTAGGCGGGGTGGGTGCCCACCGGTTCGAACTCGACGGTCTTGTTGATGGGGTCGAGCCACATGATCGTGGAGGCGGCCATGGTGCCGTCCGGGGCCTCCACCAGGACATGCAGGTCGGCGCGGTAGGCCGCTGTCCGCCGGACGCCCTCGTAGCTCCGGGCCGTGTAGGTCGAGGGGGACCAGGCGTCCACGTGGGCCCGGACCGCGGCCCGGGGGCCCGCCTCCTCGGCGTTTCGGAAGCGGAAGCCGGGTGGCAGGACCGGGTGCTCCACGTCGGTGAGGTCCCGCCCGTTGAGCTGGGTCCAGTCGCCGGTGTCGCCGAGGGCCTGTGCGTCCGGCTCGTAGCCGTGCGCCGCCCAGCGGGTCAGGGCGTACTCGTCGGCGGTGGTCGGCAGCGCGGTGCGCTTAAGACCGGCCGCCACCGCGTCGTACCAGTCGATCACCTCGTCGACCAGCTCGGCGTGGTCCGGATGGACCTGGTGGCTCAGCGAGGCGCCGGTGACCTCGGTGACCGATCCGTCGTCACGCCGGACCCGGCGGGGGAGGAAGGCCCAGCCCCACGCCACCAACTCGTCACCGGCGAACCACAGGTGGCGCCGCCAGCCGGCGCCCTGGGCGGCATGGTCCTTGCCGTAGATCCAGGCCAGCTCGCCGTACGAGGCGCCCGCGCTGATCAGGTCGGGGCGGAGGGCGGTGACGCGCTGCGCCAGTCCCTGCATGAGCGGGATGTCCGAGGCTGCCACGAGTGCGGAGTCCGTCATGGGGCGCCACTGTGCCAGGCTCCGCACCGCCGCCGAACCGTTTTTTCCGCTCAGACGCTCCGCTCGGCCACCACCCGGAATCCGATTCCCGCCGCCCGCAGCCGTTCCAGCAGCGCGTCGCCCATCGCGGTCGCCGGGGTGAGCTGGCCGGAGCGGTCGGGGAGCTCGTCCGTCGCCAGGCACAGCGCCGCCTCCGCGAACATCTTCGCCGTCTCCCCGTAGCCCGGATCGCCGCCCGTGACCTCGGTGAACACCCGCCGCCCGCCGCCCTCGCCGACGAAGCGGACACGGAACCAGCTCCGGGCGCGCTTCTCCGCGTCGGGGCCCTCGCCCGGCTGGAGCCGGCCGGAGAGCCAGGAGCGGACCGGGGCGAGCTGGGCCGCCACCGCGAGGACACCCACGCCCGCGAGCCCCGCCGCCGCGACCGGGAGGTGCTCGACCGCCGCGTAGTGGCGGTAGCGGAAGTCGGGGCCGTAACGCTCCAGGGACTTGGCGGAGCGGCGCACGATCTGCGGGTCGATGGTGGGCAGCGGCAGCGCCCAGGCGCTGACCTCCCCGGCGAACCGGGGCGCGCCCGTGGGGGCCGAGACCCGGCGGTCCATCAGGCGCGGCTCGTGCCGGGCCCGGTCGCGGGCCGCCGCCCACATGCTTCCGGCGCGCGCGAACTGGTTCAGGGCCGAGGCGAGCGTGCCCCCGGAGAAGGTGGCGTTCGCCGTGACGAACCCGTCCACCCGCAGCGGCACCCCCTCGGGAAGCCGCCGCACCGTGAAATAGGCGCCCAGGTCGTGCGGTACGGAGTCGAAACCGCAGGCGTGCACCAGCCGGGCGCCGGTCTCGCGGGCGCGGGCGTCGTGGCGGATGAACATCAGGTCCACGAACTCGGGCTCGCCGGTGAGGTCGAGGTAGTCCGTGCCGCTGTCGGCGCAGGCGGCGACCAGTTCCTCGCCGTAGGTGATGTACGGGCCGACGGTCGAGGCCACCACGCGGGCCTGCTCCGCGAGCGCCCGCAGGGTGGCGGGCTCGCTCACGTCGGCGTGGATCACTCCGATGGCCGAGCCGCCGGGCAGCCGCTCCCGCAGCGCCTCCAGCCTGCCCGCGTCCCGGCCCGCGACGGCCCAGCGCAGGTCCCTGGGAGCGTGGGCGGCGAGATATTCCGCCGTCAGCGTGCCGACGAAGCCGGTGGCGCCGAAGAGCACGATGTCGTAGGGACGGTCCGTCGTTTTCAGCCTGCTCATGACACTCCTTGCCGTGCAGCCCGCGCGACTGTCGGGGGCCGAGGCTAGCGTGAACGCTGCGGGGCCCGGCAGGGGCCCCGTGCGGTGGGCCCGGGGAATCGGGGCGCACCGGGGCACTTCGCTAAGCGCCCGCTCGTTCGGGTCTTGTGCCGGGTGCACGGTGTTCCTAGCATCACCGGTGTTACATCGTTTGTGTCATACGCGCTTGGGGGCATGACGGCATGACGACGGCAACGACGCCGGGACAGGGCCCGCTCAGCGGGGTGCGGGTGGTCGAGCTGGCCGGTATCGGCCCCGGCCCCTTCGCCGCGATGCTCCTGGCCGACCTCGGCGCCGACGTGGTCCGGGTGGACCGGCCCGACGGCCCCGGCCTCGGCATCGACCCCGCGCGCGATGTCACCAACCGCAACAAGCGCTCCGTCGTCGTCGACCTCAAGGCCCCGGACGGCGCAGCGCGCGTGCTCGACCTCGCCGAGCGCGCCGACGTCCTGATCGAGGGCTACCGCCCCGGCGTCGCCGAGCGCCTCGGCGTCGGCCCGGCCGACTGCCACGCCCGCAACCCCAGCCTGGTCTACGGCCGGATGACCGGCTGGGGCCAGGACGGCCCGCTCGCCGACCGTGCCGGGCACGACGCCTCCTACATCGCCGTCACCGGCACCCTCGGCCTGATCGGCCGCCCCGGCGAACCCCCGGCCCTGCCCGCCAACCTGCTCGGGGACTACGCGGGCGGCTCCCTCTACCTCGTCGTCGGCGTCCTCGCGGCCCTGCACCACGCCCGCGCCACCGGCACCGGCCAGGTGGTGGACGCCGCCATCGTGGACGGCACCGCCCACCTCTCCGCCATGATCCACGGCATGCTCGCCGCCGGCGCCTGGCAGGACCGCCGCGCCGCCAACCTGCTGGACGGCGGCTGCCCCTACTACGGCACCTACGAGACCGCCGACGGGCGGTACATGGCGGTCGGCGCCCTGGAACCCCGGTTCTACGCCGAGTTCCTCCGCCTCCTCGACCTCGACGGCCTGGCCGGCGCCCACCACGACCCGGCCCGCTGGCCCGAGCTGCGCGAGCGGGTGGCCGCCCGCTTCAAGTCCGGTACGCGCGCCGAGTGGACCTCCCGCTTCGAGGGCACCGACGCCTGCGTGGCCCCCGTCCTCAGCCTGCGCGAGGCTCCGCACCATCCCCACCTGGCCGCCCGCGCCACCTTCACCGAGCACGACGGGCTGGTCCAGCCCGCCCCCGCCCCACGCTTCTCCGCCAC
>NZ_WWKH01000418.1:0-11041 GCF_009865595.1 Streptomyces sp. SID1328
GCCCGGCGAGCAGCCCGAGCAACTCCCGGACGAGGACGCGCACCGAGACGCCGTCCGCGACGACGTGGTGCAGATCGAGCAGGAGCCGCCGGTCGCCGGCGAGACGGGCCCGGAGCAACGGGGGCGCGGCGAGGTCGAAGGGGCGCACGAACCCGCCTTCGCCGGCGTCCGTTTCGAGGCGGACGGTGACGTCGTCGACGACCTCCTGCTGGATGCCGTCCCCGTCGGCGGTCAGCCGTGTGCGCAGCGCCTCGTGCCGGTCCAGCAGGGTGTTCAGGGCCGCCTGGAGCCGCTCCGGGTCCACGGGCGCGCCGAAGTCCAGCCGCACGGGGATGTTGTACGCGACCGAGTCCGGGTCCGCATGCCAGAGCGCGTACAGCCCACGCTGGGCGGGATGCGCCGGGCCGGTGCGACCGCCGGCGCGCGGTACCGGTGCGGTGGCCTCCCCGGCGTGCGCCAGCAGGGCGCGCATCCCGGCCGGGGTGGGCACCGCGTACACCTGGCGGAAGCCGAGCCGCCGGCCGAGCCGGGCCTCGATCCGGTCGAGCAGCGCTCCGAGTCGTACGGAGTCGCCGCCGAGGGCGAAGAAGTCGCTGTCCGGGCCGATCGCCGCCGGGTCCTGCCCGAGCACCTGGGCCCACAGCCCGGTCAGCTCGTCCGGCGCGGGAGTGCCGTCGTGCGTGCGGGGTGCGGGCAGCCGGGCGGTGTCGACCTTGCCGCTGGCCTTCAGCGGCAGCCGGTCGAGGACGGTGAGGTGGGCCGGGAGCAGGTAGCGGGGCAGCCGCTCCGCGAGCGCGGTGCGCAGGGCGCCGGGGTCCGTGTCGGTGACCGCGTACGCGCTCAGCCGGGCCTCCCCCGCCTCGTCGCGCACGGCGACCGTGTGGGCCTGGCGTACGGCGGACAGGGCGAGCAGGGCGGCGGTCACCTCGGCGGGCTCCACCAGGTTGCCCAGGATCTTGACCTGCTGGTCGGCGCGCCCGTGAAAACGGACCACACCGTCCGGATCGCGGGTGACCAGGTCGCCGGTGCGGTAGCGGCCGCCGGGGAAGCGGGCGGCCGTAAGCTCCGGGTCCCCGAGGTAGCCGCGGGCCACCCCGGCACCGCCCACCCACAGTTCACCCTCGGTACCGTCCGGCACCGGCCGCCCGGCCTGGTCACACACGTACAGTTCGGTGCCCGCGACGGCGCGGCCGATGGGCACCGGGTCCGGGACGGGGGCGGTGATCCGGTGCACGGTGGTGAAGACGGTGTTCTCGGTGGGCCCGTAACCGTTGTAGAGCGCCAGCCCCGGACAGTGCGCGAGCACCCGCCCCGCCTGTCCCGCCGAGACGACGTCGCCGCCGGTCATCAGGGTGTGCAGGCCCGTGAACATGGCAGGATCGTGGTCGGCCATGCGGTGGAACAGGGGCGCCGTCAGCCAGGCGAAGCCGATCCGCTCCCGGCGCAGGAACCGCGCGTACGCGGCCGGGCGGGCCATGGTCTCCGCATCGGCGATGTGCAGCGAACCCCCGTTCAGCAGCGTGCCCCACACCTCGAGCGTGGCCGCGTCGAACTCCGGGGCGGCACCGTGGGCGGCCCGCGTCCCGGCCGGCAGCCAGGGGTGCTCCGGGGCGCGGACCAGCCGCACCACGCCCCGCTGTTCGACGACGACCCCCTTGGGGACGCCTGTGCTTCCCGAGGTGAACATGACGTAGGCCGGAGGTGTTCCACCGGCATCCGCGACCGCCGCAGCGGTACGGGCCGCCGCCCTCACCTCGGCGACCGACACCCCCGCGCCCGGCGGACCCACGACGAGCCTCGGCCGGGCGTGCTCGGTGATCCACCGCAGCCGGGCAGCGGGCCAGCCGGGGTTGAGCGGGAGGTAAGCGGCCCCGGCCAGCACCGTACCGACGAGCGCGGTCACCCCGGCCACCGAGCGGCCGCCGAGCAGCCCGACCAGGTCTCCCCGGCGCACGCCCAGCCCGGCCAGCCCGAGCGCGAACTCCTCCGACCGTGAGGCGAGTTCGCCATACGTCAGCCTCGTCGTGCCGTCACTCACGGCCAGGGCGCCGGGCGTCCTGGCCGCCCGGTCCCGAAACATTTCCGCGATCACCGTGTGCTCCTCCCCCGTCGTACCCCGTGGTGCGCCGCCCGGTGCGGCGGTCAGATCTGTTCGGCCAGGGCGCGCAGCCGCGCCGTGAACGCCTCGGCGCCGCCCTCTCCGGCGGCACGCCGCCCCACCTCGGCGGTGAAGGCGGCCAGCGTCGGATTCTCGAAGAGCGCCCGCACCGGCACGGTGAGGCCGAGCAGGTCCTCGATGCCGTACGTGACCTGGGTGACCAGCAGCGAGTGGCCGCCGAGGACGAAGAAGTCGTCCTCCGGGGCCGGGGGCGCGTCCGTGAGCAGCACCTCGGCCCACAGCGCGCCCAGTACCCGGCCCAGCAGCACCCCGTCCGGCCCGGACGGACCCGATGCCGGAGCGGGCGCGTGCGGTGCCGGGGCCTCGGGTGCCGTGCCGAGAGCGCCCAGTTCCGGCAGTTCGTACGCCGAGATCCGGCGCCCGGTGTCCGCCGCGAGCCGGCCGAGCAGGCGCAGCCAGCCCGCGCACAGGGTGTCGACGGTGGCCTTGTCGAACAGGTCCGTCCGGTAGGTGAAGGTGCCGCCCAGCGTGCCGTCCCGCTGTTCCAGCATCAGCTCCAGATCGAACTTGGCGGTGCTGTGGGCGGGCCGCAGCTCCTCGGCGGTGACGCCGGGGAGCTCGAGGGCCTCGGCGCCCGCGTCGTCCAGGGAGAACACCACCTGGAAGACTGGGTTGTGGCCGAGGTCGCGGCGCGGGCGCAGCTCCTCCACCACCCGCTCGAAGGGCACGTCCTGATGGGCGTAGCCGTCGAGCGCGGTGTCGCGCACGCGGGTGAGCAGGTCGCCGAAGACGGGATCGTCGTCGACCCGGACGCGCAGCGCGAGCACGTTGGTGAAGAAGCCGAGCACCGGCTCGAGTTCGACCCGGGTGCGGCCCGAGGCTGGGGTCCCGACGACGATTTCCGGGTCGCCGCCCGCGCGGGCGAGGAGCAGGTCGAAGGCGGCGAGCAGGGTCATGAACAGGGTGGCGCCGCGTTCCCGGCCGTAGGCACGCAAAGCGCCGTACACCTCGTCGGGGACGGTGAAGGCGACGGAGGCCCCCGCGCGGGTGACGGCGGGGGTGCGGGGCCGGTCCAGCGGCAGGTTGGTGGTCTCGGGGGCGCCGGCCAAACGCTCCCGCCAGTGCGCGAGACCCGCCCGGCCCTCGTCGCCGTCGAGCCAGGCGCGCTGCCAGACCGCGAAGTCGGCGTACTGGAGGGTCAGTGGGGCGAGACCGGCCGGGCGACCCTCGGTGTGCGCGGTGTACAACTCGGAGAGTTCGCGCAGCAGCAGGCCCGAGGACCAGCCGTCGGTGGCGATGTGGTGCTGGTTCAGCAGCAGCAGGTGCTCGTCCGTGCCGGTGGTGACGAGCGCGGCCCGGATCAGCGGGCCGTGCTCCAGGTCGAAGGGGCGCAGTTCGTCGGCGCGGATCAGCTCGCGTACGGCGGCGTCGCGGGTGGTGTCGTCCAGCCCGGACAGGTCGGCCGACGTCAGCGGCACGCTCACCGAGTCCCGCACGATCTGTACGGGACGTCCGCCAGTGCCGCGTACGTACACGGTGCGCAGCGCCTCGTGCCGGTCGGCCAGCGCCTGCAGGGCGGCGGCGAGGGCCTCGGTGTCCAGCGGGCCGCGCAGCCGGAAAGCCTCGGGGACGTTGTAGCTGACGTCGCCCTCGCCGAGCCGGTCGAGGAACCAGAGCTGGTCCTGCGCGTAGGACAGCGGATGCCCGGCCGGATCGCGCGGGACCGGCGTGACGGGGTGCTCCGCGCGGCCGTCGCCCGCACGGCCCAGCTCGGCGGCGAGGGCGGCCACGGTCGGATGCTGGTAGAGGGTGCGCAGGGGCACCTCACGGCCGAGCACCCGGCGCATCCGGGAGACGACCTGGGTCATCAGCAGCGAACTTCCGCCCAGGGCGAAGAAGTTGTCCGACCTGCCGACCTCGGTGAGCCCCAGCACCTCGGCCCAGATCCCGGCGAGGAGTTCCTCGACCGGCGTGCGGGGCGCGCCTGCGGACGCGGCGCCGCGTCCAAAGACGGAGGCGGGTTCGGGCAGCGCGCGCCGGTTGATCTTGCCGTTGGCGTTCAGCGGCATCTCGTCCAGGGTGACGAGCACCGAGGGCAGCATGTAGGCGGGCAGCCGGTCGACCAGGTACGGGGTGAGGTCGGGCCGGGCGGCGGAGACGAACGTGACGTAGCCGACGAGGCGGGTCTCCCCGGTGCCGCCGGCGGTGTGCACGACGACGACGGCATTGTCCACGTCCGGGTGGGCGCGCAGCACGGACTCGATCTCGCCCAGCTCGATACGGAAGCCGTTGACCTTCACCTGGTTGTCGATCCGGCCGAGGATCTCCAGGACCCCGTCCGGCCGGTACCGGGCGAGGTCGCCGGACCGGTACAGCCGGGCGCCGGGCTCGGCGGAGAACGGGTCGGGCAGATAGCGCTGGGCGGTGCGCGCCGGGTCCCGGTGGTAACCGCGGCCGACGCCGGCCCCGCCGACGTACAGCTCGCCGGGGACGCCGACGGGCTGCGGCTGGAGGCGGTCGTTGAGGACGTACACCTGGTTGTTGCCAGTGGGGCGGCCGATCGGGACGATGCCTTCGATGACCTCGGGGACCTCAGCGCGGGCCAGGGTGGCGTTGTCGATCGCGGTCTCGCTGAGGCCGTAGGCGGCGACGATCTGGGTGTCGGGGCGGCACAGGGCGCGCACCCGCATGTAGTCCCGGGCGTACCAGATGTCGCTGCCGGCGACGAGCAGGTCCAGGAAGGCCAGGTCGGCGCCGGTCTCCTCCAAGTGGTCGACCAGCGCGGCCAGGATGGGAGTGATGAACTCGGCGCTGTTGACGCCCTCGGCCACCATCAGCCGGTACAGGTCCGGCGGTGACATCACCGTCTCGTGCGGTACGACGACCAGCTTGGCCCCGCTGAACAGGGCGCGGGTGGCGTCGGCGATGAAGATGTCGAAGGCGAAGCTGGTCATCTGCAGGTGCGAGCGCATCGGGTGGCCGCCCAGGTAGGCGGACTCCCAGAAGCGGAAGTAGTTCACGTAGTTGGCGTGCGTGACCATGGCGCACTTCGGGGTCCCGGTGGAGCCCGAGGTGTAGAACATGCAGGACAGATTGTCCGGGGCGACCTCGGTGTCCGGGGCGGTGTCGGGCAGCCCGGCCAGCGACCCGGCCTCCTCGTCGAGCAGCAGCGCGCCCTGAACCGGGGGCAGGTCGCGCAGGGTGTCGGTGGTGGTCACGACCAGAGGCACGGCCGCGTGCGCCAGCATGTACTCCAGCCGCTCGCGGGGATACTCGGGGTCGAGCGGTACGTACACCCCGCCCGACTTGAGCACGCCGAGGAAGGCGACGACGGTGTCCACCCCGCGTTCCATGCAGACGCCGACCGGGGTCTCGGCGCGCACCCCGCGCCGGCGGAGCAGGTGGGCGAGCCGGTTGGCGCGGCGGTCGAGTTCCGCGTAGGTCAGCCGGTCGTCGCCCTTGACCACGGCGGGCGCGTCCGGGGTGCGGGCGGCCTGGGCCTCGAACAGGGCGTGCATGGTGGGTTCTTCGCCGACCGGGAAGGCGGTGTCGTTCCAGGCGCGCAGCTGGCGGTGCTCCTCCTCGGGAGTGAGCAGGGGCACGGTGGCCACGGGGGCGTCGGGCGCGGCGACCAGCTCGGCCAGGAGGCGCAGCCAGTGCCCGGCGGCCCGGCGCATGGTGGCCGCATCGAACAGGTCGGTGGCGTACTCCAGTTCGCCCTGGAAGCCGTCGCCCTTCTGGATGAGGTCGAGGCTCAGGTCGAACTTGGAGGTGAGCCGCTCGTCCTCCAGCAGTTCCGCGGTGAGCCCCGGCAGGGTCAGCTCGCCGGTCTGCCCGGCGGCGAGCATGCCGAAGCTGGCCTGCACCAGTGGCGAGTAGCTGGGGTCGCGCTCGGGCTCGACCACCCGGACCACGTCGTCGAACTGGACCTCCATGTTCTCGAAGGCCGCGTACACCGACTCGGCGACCTGTGCGAGCAGCGGGCGGAACCCGGCAGCCGGGTCCACGTCGGCACGGATCGCCAGGGTGTTGACGAAGCAGCCGATCAGCGGGTCGAGGTCGGGTTCCGGACGCCGGACGACGGGCACGCCGACGGCCAGGTCGTGCTGGCCGGTGTAGCGGGCGAGCAGCACGAAGAAGGCGGACAGCATGACGGCGAACGGGGTGACACCCTCCTCCTCCGCCAGCCGCTCCACCGCTGCCGTGAGTTCCGGGCCCACCTCGAAGGGGGCAGCGGCGCCCTGGTAGCTCTGCACGGCGGGCCTGGGGCGGTCGGCGGGCAGCTGGAGGGTGGGTGGCGGGGTGGCGAACCGCTCCTGCCAGAAGCGCAGTTGCCCGGTGACGTCGGTGGTGCGGCTGCGCTCGGCGTAGTCGGCGTACTGCAGGGTCAGCGTAGGCAGTCCGGGTTCGCGGCCCTCGGTGTACGCGGTGTACAGCTCGCCCAGCTCGGCGAGGAGGACCCCGCAGGAGGAGCCGTCGAAGACGATGTGGTGGAAGGTGAGCACCAGAACGTGGTCGGTGGCCCCGGCGCGCACCAGGGCGGCCCGCACGACGGGGCCCTCCGCCAGGTCGAAGGGTGCGTGGGTCTCCTCACTGACGAGCTTGCGGAGCAGGTCCTCGCGCTCGTCGGCCGGGGTTGCGGACAGGTCGTGCACGGGCAGCGGCACATGGGCGCCGGCCAGGGTGACGGCCACGGGCACACCGTCGCGGTCGGGGAAGCGGGTGCGCAGCACCTCGTGCCGGGTGACGATCTCGCGCAGGCAGCGCTGGAGCACCCCGATGTCGAGGGCGCCGCGCAGCCGCAGCACGACGGGCAGATTGTAGAGCGAACCACCGGGCTGCACCCGGTCCATGAACCAGAGCTGCTGCTGCGACAGGGACAGCGGCCGGTCGGGACCGTTGGCGTCCTCGGGCGCGGCGGCGGGGGTGCGGCGGCGGGTGTGGCGCGGAACGATGGTCATCGGGCGTCCTCCGTGCTGTCGTCCCGGTGCGCGGCCAGCGCCTCGACCTCGGCGCACAGCCGCTCGGCGTAGGCGTCGATCCGCTCGGCGGGCAGGGCGGCGGCGTCGTACTGCACGACGAGCCGTGTTCCCGCGGGGCCGAGGTCGGCGTTGGAGGCGAGGGCGAACCCGACGTCGACGGTGTCGTCGTGCTCGGAGACCACGCGGGAGCCGTCCGTGGCGGGGGCGATACCGCCGAAGCGGGTGAAGTTGAAGAAGGAGTCGAACAGGGCTCCCGCTGCCGCCAGTTGCTGGATGTCGGCGAGCGGCAGCAGGTGGTGGCCCATGAGGGACTGCTCGTACTCCCAGAGCCGGCCGGCCAGACCGGGCGCACCGGGGTCGGTGCGGACCGGGAGAGTGTTGAGGAACAGGCCCAGGGTGCGGTCGCCGCCCTCCTCGGCGGGGCGGGCGCTGACCACCAGGCCGGTGACGACGTCGCCCGAGCCGTCGGTGCCGAAGGCAGCGGCCAGCGCGCGGACGTGCGCGGCGAGCAGCAGCGACTTCACCGGCACCCCGGCCCGCCGCGCGGCCTCGTCCAGGACTTGGGCGGTGGCCCCGGAGGGCTCCAGCGCGCGAGAGGTACCGATGACGGGGACGCGTTCCCCGGCGAGCCGGAGCGGGCTGACCCCGGCCAGGGTGTCGCGCCAGAAGGCGCGGGTGCCGGTGTCCTCGCGGGCGGCGAGTTCGGCCTCGACGTGGTACCGGTAGGGCAGCACGGGACCGGCGTCGGGGGCCGGGGTGCCGGTGTGGTGGTGGTCGAGGCGGGCCAGCAGTTCGCTGGTCATCAGGTGCAGGCTGAGGCCGTCCAGCACGCCGTGGAAATGGGTCTGCACCAGCGCGTAGGTGTGCTCGCCGGTGCGCAGGGCGTGCAGGCGCAGCATGGGGGCGCGCCAGTCGAACGGGGTGGCCTTCTCCGTGTCCACGATCTCCCGCACCCTGCGCTCCCGTTCCTCCTCGGGCAGGCCTGTGAGGTCCTCGGTGCGCACCGGCACGGTGGCCCGCTCGTGCACGAGCTGCATCGGGCGGCTGAAGGCGGCCAGGTCGAAGGAGGTGCGCAGGATGTCGTGGGCCGCCGTCAGGTCCTCGGCGGCAAGAGCGAGGGCCTCCGGAGCCCAGGGGCCTTCGACGGTGTCGACGGTGACGACGTGGTACGCGTGCCCGTCGCCCTCGGAGAGTTCGCCGAGGTAGACCATGCCGAGCTGGAGGGCGGTGAGCGGGTAGGCGTCACTCACCCCGGCGGGGACCAGCGCCCGGTCGGGCGGGGCGAGCAGGGCGAACGGTGCTCCGGCGGCCGGTTCAGCGGCGCGGGTGCCCTCTATGCCGGCCGCCAGGGCTCGTACGGTCTGGTTGCGGAACACGTCCCGCAACGGGAAGGACAGGCCCGCCTTGACGGCGGCGGCGCGCATCCTGATGGCACGGATGGAGTCGCCGCCGACGGCGAAGAAGTTGTCGTCGGCTCCGATTCCCGCCCGGCCGAGCACCTCCTCCCAGATGGCGATGAGGGCGCGTTCGGTGGCGGTGGTGGGCCGGGCCGTGGTGCGGGGCCGCTCGGGCGCGGGCAACGCGGCCCGGTCGACCTTGCCGTTGACGGTGAGCGGCAGGGCGTCCAGCAGGACCACCGTGGCCGGGACGAGGGGTTCGGGGAGCCGCTGGGCGAGCCACTGGCGCAGGAGAGCCGCGTCCGGCACGGCGACGGGCGGTTCGGCGGCCGGGCGGGGGTCGTCCCGGTACTCGGGGCGGACCGCGCACAGCGTGAACCGGTCGGTTCCCTCGAGGAGTTCGTCCTGTTCCCAGAACACCTCGAAACCGTGCCCGCGCAGGTGGCCGGCGATCTCGGCGAGCCGTCCGTGCGGGGCGGCGCCGGTGTCGTCGTGGACCTCCATGGCGATCTGCTGAACCCCGGCCAGGTGCGCGTCGTCCAAGCCGCGCAGCACGTCCCACTCGGCGCGCTGTACGTCGATCTTCAACAGGTCGATCCGGTCGATCCCGGTCTCGGTGAGCACGTCGGAGAGCCGGCGCAGCCGGGCCTGTTCCTCGTGCGGGGTGAAGCGGTCGGCGAGGATCTCGGACACCTCGCCGAGGAGTTCGTCGTCGCGCCGGTTCTCCAGGAAGGTCTGGACGAGCGCGATCTCGGCCTCGGGGTCGGCGTACTCGGCCTGACCGGACATCATGGAGTAACCGGGGTAGACGGTGAACGCGGCCGACTGTTCGCGGTCGGAGAGGCCGAAGTCGAAGATGTCGGTGGGCCCGGTGCGGTGGCGGAGGTTCTCCGTGAGGCGGGCGTGGGCCTCGGGCAGCGGCTCGAAGGCGAGGATGCGGGCGCCGGGGCAGGCCCGGTCCACGAGGAGCGAGAACATGCCGATGTTGGCACCGACGTCGACGACGACCGCGTCCTCGCGCAAGGTGATCCCACCGCGCAGATAGGTCTGCTGGACGAAGATCTCGTCGAAGAGGTAGCGGGTCTCGTGCGGGTTGATCCCGGCGATGTCCTCGACGTTCAGCGCGCGTCCGGTGGCGCGGCGGGGCACGGCGTAGCCGACGAGGGAGCCGGGGCCGCCCGTCTCGTCCACCCGCCAGTCGGCGACCGCCTGGGCGACGGCGGGATGCTGGGCGAGCACGGCGCCGATCTCGGCGGGCTCGGCCCGGTAGCCGTTGATCTTGAGTTGTTCGTCGGCGCGGCCGAGGTGGGCGAGGCGTCCGTCGGGCAGGAAGCGCACCCGGTCGCCGGTGCGGTAGCCGCGTACGCCGTCGACTGTGGTGAAGCGGGCGGCGGTGGCCTCCGGGTCGCCCCAGTAGCAGCGTGCCACCTGCGGGCCGGTGACGAAGAGTTCACCGGGGATGCCCGGCGGCACGGGCCGCCCCTCCTCGTCCAGCACACGGACCCGGAAGCCGGGCAGCGGGCGACCGATGGAGGGCTCGGTGTCCGGGGTGACGGGGGCGGCGGTGACGTCGACGGTGCACTCGGTGGGCCCGTAGACGTTGACGGCGCGTACGCCCTCCAGCGCGGCCACCCGTTGCCACAGCTCGGCGTCGACCGGCTCGCCGCCGATCAGCAGCAGGCCGGGCAGGCGCTGGCCGCTCTCCCGGTGGTCGAGGACGAGCCGCAGGTGGGAAGGGGTGCAGTCGAGCACGTCGGCGCCCCGGTCGGCCAGCTCGCGCAGCAGCGCCGGCACGTCTCGCCTGGTCTCCTCGGAGACCAGGCACAGGGAGCGGCCTGCGGCGAGCTGCACGAGCTGCTTCATGGAGGCGTCGAAACCGAAGGAGGCGTTGACGGCGACCGTGAGGTCCTCGGGGGCGTCCGCGTACACGGTTGCTTCGAGGGCGTCGAAGAGGTGGGCGGCGCTGCCGTGTTCGACGACGACGGGGCGGGGGGTACCGGTGGAGCCGGAGGTGAAGATGACGTACGCCGGGTCGCCGGTCGCAACCGGGTGCGGCTCGGCGGAGGCGGCGGACGCGGCGGACGCCTCGAGTTCGAGGGTGGGCAGGGTGCCGGAGAGGCCGCGCAGGGCGGCGGAGCCCTTGGGGGCGACGGCGAGGGCCGCGTCCACGGAGACGGAGAGGCGGCGCAGCCAGGATGCGGGGTGGGCCGGGTCGAGCGGGACGTACACGGCTCCGGCGCGCAGCACGCCCAGGAAGGCGGCGACGGTGACGGCGGAGCGCTCGCCGAGGACGACGACACGGTCGCCGGGTCCGACGCCCTGTTCCCGCAGGCGGGCGGTGACCGAGGCCGCGGCGGTGTCGAGTTCGGCGAAGGTGAGGGTGGTGTCGGGGGCCGCGACGGCGGTCCGGGCGGGGTCGGCGCCGGGGACGGCCGCGTCGAGCAGACCGAGCAGGGTGCGCTCGCCGAGGGGGGCGGCGGTGCCCTCCCACTCGGCCAGCAGCGCGGCCTCGGCGTCCTCGGGACGGCCGCCGGTGAGCTGGG
>NZ_WWKH01000419.1:0-7531 GCF_009865595.1 Streptomyces sp. SID1328
GTGTTGGTATGACGAGCCTTGCTGAGCGCCTGGTGCCGGATGAGTTGTGGGAGTTGTTCCGGCGGGTGGTGCCGGAGACGGTGGTCATACGGCCACAGGGTGGTGGTCGACGGCGGGCCGGGGACCGCGAGTGTTTGGCAGCGATCGTGTTCGTGGCCACGTCGGGGTGTTCATGGCGGCAGGTGCCACCGGTCTTCGGGCCGGCCTGGCCCACGGTCTACCGGCGCTTCGCCCGCTGGAGCCAGGCCCGGGTCTGGGCCCGACTGCACCGCGTCATCCTCGACGAACTCGGAGCGCGGGGCGAGCTGGACTGGTCGCGCTTCGCCGTCGACTCCGTCAGCATCCGTGCACTCAAAGGGGGGAGCTGACCGGACCGAATCCGACCGATCGAGGCAAGAGCGGATCGAAAATCCACCTGGTCGTGGACCGCAACGGCCTGCCCGTCGCCGTCGCCGTCTCAGCTGCTAACACGCACGACAGCCTCGCGCTGCAGCCCCTGATCGCCTCGATCCCGCCGGTGCGCAACCGACGCGGTCCCCGCCCGCGGCGGCCTGGGAAACTCCACGGGGACAAGGGCTACGACTACCCCCACCTGCGGCGATGGCTCCGGGAACACGGCATCACACCCCGCATCGCGCGCCGCGGTACCGACTCTTCGCAGCGACTGGGCCGACACCGCTGGGTGGTCGAGCGGACCATGTCCTGGCTTGCCGGCAGCCGCCGCCTGCACCGGCGCTACGAACGGAAACCCGAGCACTTCCTCGCGGTCACAGCCATCGCCACCAGCCTCATCAACTACCGACGACTCACCAAATGAAACGATGTCTAAGACCGTGTCCTACATGGTCAGTTGGCAGTTGTCCTGGGCGTGGGGAGTGGACGGTGGGGATGGATCGTTCCGGATGGACTGTGGGAATTAGCGAGGCCGTTGCTGCCGCCGGCGCGGGTGCGTCCGCAAGGGGGCGGGGTCGCGAACATCGATGATGAGGCGGTCTTCGCCGCGATCATCTATGTGCTGGTCAGCGGTTGCGCTTGGCGGGCGTTGCCACCGTGCTTCGGGGCGTCGAAGTCGACCGTCCATCGCCGGTTCGTCATCTGGTCGCGAGCCGGGGTCTGGGGACGGCTGCATCAGAAGATTCTCCGGCTTCTGGACGAGCGGGACCTGGTCGACCTCTCCCGCGCGGTCCTCGACTCTGCCCACGTGAGGGCTAAAAAAGGGGCGACCTTGCAGGTCCGAGCCCCGTGGACCGGGGTAAGCCCGGTTCCAAGATGCATGTCCTGTCCGACGCGAACGGACTGCCTCTACGCGTCGGAGTCTCCGCCGCCAACACCCACGACAGCCAGGCCCTGAAGCCGATGGTGTCCCATTTCCACATGCGACACGAATCCCACGCGACCGATTCCAAGCCTCAACGCCTTCATGCGGACAAGGCATACGACGTGCCTCACCTGCGGCGATGGCTATGGGGCAAGCACATCGGCGTCCGCATCGCCCGCAAGGGAGTCGAGTCCAGCGAGCGACTCGGCCGTCGCCGCTGGGTCATCGAACGCACCATGTCCTGGCTGACCGGCTACCGCCGACTCAACCACCGCTACGAGCGGAAACCAGGCAACTATCTGGCCTTTCTCGGACTGGCTGCAGCCCTCTGCTGCTACAAACGGCTCCGGAAACTGACTATGTAGGACACGGTCTAAGCCCCGGCCAGCAGGGCGAGGGGCTCGGCCCAGGGACGGTACGGGCCCCGGTCCGTGCCCGGGTCGACGCCCCTGCCCGCCCCCAGCGCACCGTGGTGCCGCCACGGTTCAGGACAGCCAGAGTTGTCACAACCGCTTCTGTCTCGCATGCTGAAACGTACGAAGATTGGCGCAGCTCACGTGAAGCACAATGCGTCGAAAGAGAATGTGAGACTCACATGAAGCGCTGGAGCAACGAATGGCACTGGGACGACCAGTGATGAACAGCACTGGAGCCCAAACCGATGCGTGGAGAGGGGCGTTCTTACTGGATTCCACCGCTTCGGGTGTCGCAGCGCAGGATTTCGACGGCCTCCAGCGCCTGTGGGACACACAGCTCGGTGATGTCTTCCCCATGCCGGCCTTGAGCCCGGACTCGGTCGATGGCATCCGGGCTCGGGGACGCCTGGCCAGAGTGCGTGACGTGGCCATCGTCGACGTCCACGGCCTGTCGGCCATCCGCAGCGTGGACGCCCCCGGAGGCGTCGACGATATGGTGATGATGTATACAGTGCGGCGGGGTGCGTGGACGTTCGGCGGCCCGCGCGATCGCTACGAACACACCGTACCGGCCGGGCAGTTCCTCCTCCGGCGCTTCGGGCCGTGGCCGCGCTTCGAGACGATGCCGAACACGACGAACCGGATCCTCATTCTGCCGCTCTCGGTGCTCAGCCCACTGCTTGGGGGCCGCAGCGTCACCGGGCCGTTGGACTCGGCGGAGATGCGTCTGCTGGTGGCCCACGTGAACATGGTCCACGCCACCATCGGTGACCTCGGGCCGGCCGGTGTGCGTGCCGCCCACGGCGCCTTGATCGAGTTGGCCAAGGCGGTGGTGAAGGGGCGGTTCGACGATGTGGAACCCCGGCTGGCTCCCTCGCTCGCCCAGGCGGCGAAGGAGCTCGCGGACCGTCATCTCACTGATCCCGAGCTCGGTCCGGCGATGCTGGCGCGTGCGGTCAACGTCTCTTTGAGTACCCTCCATCGGGCGTTCGCGACGGAGGGACTCTCGGTGAGCACATACATCCGCCGACGGCGGTTGGAGGAGGCCCGGCGCGCCCTCACCGCCCCGCACGGCGGGCTCTCGGTCTCCGAGATCGCCGCCCACTGGCACTTCTCCGATAGCAGCCACTTCATCCGCGCCTTCAAGAAACGCTACGGCCAGACACCCAAGGAATACGCCCGCTCGACCAGGACGGCAGACGACCGCAACTGACTCCGACGGCGTTCCCCTGGTCCGCGGCCGGAGCGAAAGCGATGGGGCCCCGGGCGACACCGCGGTGTTCATACCCCTCGCATACCACCCTGAGCACACGAGTCGAGTGTGTACGCACGACTCAACACTGGAGTTCGTGCCACTCGGCCGAGGGCTGGTTGAGCTATGGCCGGCGCATGTTGCTCAGAATCTCATGGGGTTCTGATTCAGGGCGTGACGGACGACTTGGGCCAGCAGGAGGCCGCCCTGGATTGCGGCCATGGTGAGGTCGGCCAGCTCCGTCACGTCGGCGTCCGGGCGCAGCTCGCCCGCCTCCTGCATCCGGCGCAGGCTCGCGATGAGGGGGCCTCCCAGCGTGCGAAGGCGTCCACGGACGCCTGTCGGGTGAGGTCGTCCCGGCCGCTCAGCTGACCGGCCAACGCACCGATCGCGCAGCCGCCTACCACGTCCTGCCGCGTCCCGTTGGCCACGATCGGGTCGAACCAGCGGTCGATGTCGGCCAGCGAGTCGACCTCCAGGAGCAGCGGTTCCTGCGAGGTCAACACCGTGTCCACGGTGGAATGAACAACGGAGCGGATGAGATCGTCCCGGTCGTCGAAGTAGTGGTAGAGCTGGCTGCGGCCGACCCCCGCGGCGCGTTCGACATCGTCCAGCGTCACCGCCGCGACGCCGCGCCGCTGGATGAGGTCTGCTGCCGAATCGAGGATGCTGGACGAGTGGGCCTACCAGCAGCCCTACACCTCAGAAGCCGAACGCCAGGCAGCGTTTCCCGACTGGCTGGACTGGTACAACTACCCCCGACCCGACACCGGAACCAGCGGCCACACCCCAGCCAGCCGCGTCACCAACCTCCTCGGACAGCACACCTGGCACTCAGGTTCAATCCGGATGCTTCTGTGGTTCAAGCGTAAGTCGCACCTGCCTTCCTAAACTACGGCGGTAGGGGCAAGCCGTGCGGCTCCGAACCCTGTGCATACGGAAGATGAGGAGTTGTGGACCAAGAGAGTGCACGCCGTGCGGTCGCTTTCACTCGTGCCCGCGCCCGCGTGGGCACGGACATCCTGAGAGAGACGATCGGCGGCGTGCGGATCGGGCGTACTCGACAGAGTTCGCATCCGGTGACGCTTTCCGCCGCGCATTCGGCATGGCGCCCAAGCGTTTCCGCGACCTCACGTCGCGACAGGCTGCGTAGCAGCATAGACCTGCGCCGCCTGGATCGTAACAGCGTCCATCGCTTGGTCACCCACCCTCTTTGTGAACGCAACTTCGGCACGCACCGGACGCCAATGCGCGGAACTGAGCGAGCAACTCGAAGGTCTGACGCACGCCGGGTTCGGTGAACTGCTGCAGGTCCGTTCCGTGGACGGTGCCATCAACGGCGTGATGGTGGACGCCACGGGCTGCTCTGTCCGCCGTGCCTTCCAGTCATACACGTACAGTAAGGAATGAAAGAGTATGGCGAAGCAGAACACGCGACCTGCGGACAGCAGGGACATGTACGCGGTCCACACCATGTTCCGGCGTGAGTTCGGCGTGCTACCCGCGCTGATCCGCGGTGTTTCGGCACATGACCGGGCGCGGACGCAGATCGTCGCTGATCACGTCGCTCTGCTGGTGGATCTGTTGCACGCCCACCACCGCAGCGAGGACGACCACTGCTGGCCCAAGTTGGCAAGCCGGGGGCCAGGGGACGTAGCTCCCATCGTTGAACTGATGCGGTCACAGCACCAAGTCGTCGACGCGGCGCTCCAGACCATGGAACAGCGGACTGCCCTGTGGCGGGCGTCGTCGTCGGCGGCGGATCGCGACGCGCTCGCCGACTGTATCGACGATATTCTTCCACCGCTCTGCGAGCATCTCGACGCGGAGGAACAGAAGATGCTCCCGCTCATCGACCGGTATCTGACCGCCGATGAATGGGCCGAGGTCGGCAACAAGGGGCTCGGCAATGTTCCTCGCACCAAGGTTCCCGTGTTGTTCGGAATGCTACTGCAGGAGGCCTCCGGCCAGCACCGCGCACTGTTCAGGGAAGCCATCACCCCTCCGGTATTCGCGATGATGTCCAGGGTCGGCCCGATCGTCCTGAAGCGTTATCAGCGCAAAGTGTTTTCCGCACGGTGAATATCGTCGTCGAGGGATGCGGGTGCACCACGGACTTGACGCACGGGATCTTTCGGATCCTCAAGTCCGGTAACGACCTCGCGAGCGCCCTGGAACGCTGGTTCGCTCGGTGTCTGCTGAAGAACTGGACGTAAGGCTTCCTCTACCGCCCCCTCGCCGATGAGACGGGCGGACGTATGCACACCGAGGTCCACCCCCTCAAACATTCTGACACGCAGTGAGGAATCACGGACATGAAAGTTGGTATAGGGCTGCCCAATCAGGTGCGCGAGATGCGGCCGTCGATCATCCCCGCGTGGGCATCACGGGCCTAGTACTCCAGCCGTAGATCGTGATCTTCATGCGCGGGTGGTTTGGCGCTGGTAGTGGCTGGTCTGGGATCGGGCCTGGTGGCGGCGTCGCCAGGCGGACCAGCCGAGCCGGTGGGCCGCGTCCCGGACGGGCTGGGCGACGAGCGTGGTGAACAGGCGTTGGATCTCGTTACAGGTAAGCCGTATGAGGCCGTCGGATGCTGGGTGGCGGGCGCGTTCGTCGGCTCGGACGACGGCGAGGAAGGTGTGCGCGAGCGTGGAGAGGGTGACCCAGCGGGACCAGGACAGGTAGCGGCGGACCCGTCCAGCACGTACAGGGAGTCACGCGGGGTGCCGGCCACGACCCTCCCACCAAGCCCAGCCGCCTGCATGCTTCCAGGTCACGGCTCGGCTTGAGCGCTGTTCATCTACACCGGGCCCGGAGGAGCATTCGGGGGCGTTGAGCTTGCTCACACGGCTCGGCTGCGCGGCAGTGATCGTGGCCAGGCGGGGGCGAAGCATCCACCAAACGTGAGCGGGCTGGTCCGCATGTTCCTTGTGACGTCCGTGATTACGAGGTCAAGGGGCGCACCCGCGGTGACGGTCTCAGGAGTTGGCTCCTCGGGCGCGTGCTGCGACACGACGCCATGGATGCTCAAGCTCAGTGCCTCAACATCCTGGAGATCCATTTACCGAACGAGCAGTCGGTTCTGAACGTTTGCTCCGCATGTACCGCCACACCGAAGCTGTCACCTCGCGTCGGGTCCGGACCGACGGGACAAGTAGCAGGTAGGGAGGCGCGAGGAGGGCTTCCGCAGGCAAGAACGCGGATGGATATCAGCCTGACCCGGTCTTCGCAGGACCCAGCTGGGAGCGCTCTCACGCCTCACCGCCGACTCCACCCGCATCGACCAGGGGCCCGCAGGCATCTCCACCACCACCGCAGCCGGCAAGAGCACCGGATTCGTCCGCGATCCCGCGGGCACACTGATCGGCATGACCAGCGGCGGCAACCCGTACTACTACGTCACCGACAACCAGGGCGCCCCATCCACCCTCGTCGACAACTCCGGCGTCAGCCAGGACCAGTGGGACTACAGCCCCACCGGCAGCGCCCGTCCCGGAAACACCAGCCTCATCGACCAGCCCTTTGGGTACACAGGCGCCTATCTCGACAGCACCGGCCTGTACAAGATGGGCACCCGCTACTACGACCCCACTTTGGGCCGCTTCACCCAGCCCGACCCCTCGGGCAAGGAGACCAATGCCTACCTCTACGCAACCGGCAATCCTGTGAACGCCATCGACCCGACCGGCACAAGCACCCTCGGTTGTATAGCTGGAGGCGTCTCTATCGTCGGCGGGGTCCTCAGCGTCGCTGGAGGTATCGCTGGAGCGGTTGGCAGTGGCGGGCTGGGCACCCCCGCATCCGTGGCAGCCATCGGAGGCGGCATCGGCTTGGTCGGCACTGGGCTCGGCTTCATAGATGCGTGCACATCATGATGGCGGGCAGGAGGCAGAGGCTGCCTGTAAGGCTCATTCAGGTCGGCATCGCACTTGGTCTGATCGGCGTGGTGCTCTTCGTGATCGACATCCTGATCCGTGGCTGATGACCAATCAGCTTGATCAACGCACTGCGACTCGTGGGGCAGCCCACCGTTAGGGCTGGCCCGGCGGAATAGAAGGCGATCGCGCCCGCTGGTTGTTAGCGGGCGCGATCGCCTTGCTTTCGCCGCTGATGCCGCCGCTCAGGTAGCGGACGCCGGGCCGCGCCTCAAGCCGACCACGAAACCAAGGCGCGGGCGGCACCTCCCGCATCACCGGGACAGCTTGGCGGGTGCGGGAGCTGGGCCTTTCCGACGTCACCATGTCCGCAGGCTTAGGCAGTTTCGTCCGGGTCAGTGGGTCGTTGGTCCGGGTGTGCCGTTGACTGATGCGCAGTGGGCGCGGATCGAGCCGTTACTCCCGGACCGGACACCGAAGCGGGGTGGCCGCTGGCGGGATCACCGGGAGGTGATCGATGCGATCGCCTACAAGTTCCAGACCGGCACGCAGTGGGTTCACCTGCCGGAGAAGTACGGCAACTGGCGAGGGGTCTACAACCGGCTGCGGATGTGGGCCGTCGACGGCACCTGGGAGCGGGTGTTCACCGCTCTGGTGGCACAGGCCGACG
>NZ_WWKH01000420.1:0-6034 GCF_009865595.1 Streptomyces sp. SID1328
TCGTCGCCTTCTCCCTCACCTTCCCGGCGACCGCCTGGGGTCTGGAGAGCCTCGGGCCCTGGTCGCTCGTGGCGGTCCGGGGCGTCCTCGCGGCCCTGGTCGCGGGCGCCTGCCTGCTGCTTCTGCGCGTGCCGCTGCCCGAGGCCCGCCATCTGCCGGGGCTCGCGATGGTCGGGATCGGCACGGTGCTGGGTTTCCCGCTGCTGACCACGCTCGCGCTCCAGACCTCGACCACCGCGCACGCGGCCGTCGTCGTGGGCCTGTTGCCCCTGACCACCGCCGCGGTGTCCGCCCTGCGCACCGGCGTACGCCCCTCGCGCCGCTTCTGGGCGGCGGCCCTGGCCGGCGCGGCGGCCGTGGCCGCGTTCACGGTCACGCAGAGCGGCGGCGCCCTGACCAGGGCGGACGTCTATCTCTTCGCGGCCCTGCTGATCTGCGCGGCCGGGTACACCGAGGGCGGCCGGCTCGCCCGGGTCATGCCGGGCTGGCAGGTCATCGGCTGGGCGCTGGTGCTGTGCCTGCCGCTGAGCGCGCTCGGCACCGCGGTCGCGCTGGGGCACGAGCCGGTACGGCTCACCGCGCACGGGATCGCCGGGGTGCTGTGGGTCGCGGTGGGCTCACAGTTCCTCGGGCTGCTCCTCTGGTACCGGGGCATGGCGGCCGTCGGCATCCCGCGGGCCAGCCAGTTGCAGTTGGCCCAGCCCCTGCTCACACTGGTGTGGTCGGCACTGCTACTGGGCGAGCACGTACCCGCGGCGGCTCCGCTGACCGCGATCGCCGTGCTCGTATGCATCGCCGTCACCCAACGGTCGTGACCGTGAGGAGGGCCTGACAATGCGCGCGTCCAAGGGCGACCACCTTGTCCAGCACGGACGAGTGGTGGGCCAACACGATCAGGTCACCGAAGTGGTCGAAGTGATCGGCGAGGAGGGCGAACCGCCCTACCGCGTCCGCTTCGAGGACGGGCACGAGGCCATCATGTCGCCCGGCCCGGACTGCCAGGTCCGCCACCACGAGGACAAGACGAGCTAGCGGAACACAACGGGGTCAGCGCGGGGGTCTCGCTGGCCGGCTGTAGTGGTCGGCGACCACCCGTGCCATCGCGCCCAGCGGATCGCGGGCCACGTCCTGGGCGGCGAAGAACACATGCCCGCGCACCTGCGGATATTCGGCGGCCAGGGTGAGATGCCGGGACAGTTCGGCGGGGTCCTGCCAGGCGGGAGGCTGTCCCGCCGCGCCCGCCTTGTAGAGCGCCTCCCCGACGTACAGCCGGGTCCGGGTGCCCGCGGCCTCGGCCGCCCACCAGTCGAGGAGCTTCGCGTAGTCGGCGGCCGCGAAGCCGATGTTCCAGTAGATCTGCGGGACGATGTAGTCGATCCAGTGCTCGCGCACCCACTTCCGGGTGTCCGCGTACAGGTCGTCGTACGTCTGCACGCCGGCCCGGGTGTCGGAGCCTCGCGGGTCGGTCGCCGCGTTGCGCCAGACGCCGAAGGGGCTGATCCCGAAGCGGGTGCCGGGCCGTACCCGGCGGATACCCGCCGCGACCTCCCGCACCAGCCGGTCGATGTTGTGGCGCCGCCAGGCGGCCCGGTCTTCGAAGCCGCCCCCGTACGCGTCGTAGGCGGTGTCGTCGTCGAAGGTCTGCCCGGCGACCGGGTAAGGGTAGAAGTAGTCGTCGAAGTGGACGGCGTCGATGGGGTACTTGGCGACCGCGTCCAGCATGGCCAGCCGGACGAAGCGCCGGACCTCGGGCAGGCCGGGGTTGTAGTACAGCTTGCCGCCGTAGGGCACCACCCACTCCGGGTGGAGCCGCGCCGGGTGGTCCGGGGTGAGCCGGCCGGGGTCGGTGTGGTTGGCGATGCGGTACGGGTTGAACCAGGCGTGCAGCTCCAGGCCGCGCGCGTGGGCCTCGCGCACGGCGGTGCCCAGCGGGTCCCAGCCGGGGTCGCGGCCCTGGGTGCCGGTCAGGTACTCCGACCAGGGCTCGTACGGCGAGGGCCACAGGGCGTCGGCGGTCGGGCGCACCTGGAAGATCACGGTGTTCAGCCGGTCGGCCACCGCCCGGTCGAGGTGGGCGATCAGTTCGGCCCGCTGCTCTCCGGGCGGGAGCCCCGGCCGCGAGGGCCAGTCCCGGTTGGCGACCGTGGCGAGCCAGACCCCGCGCATCTCCCGGCGGTGCCGCCCGGAGGCGTACGCCGGGGTGCTCCCGGCCGTCGCCAGAGCGGCCAGCGCGCCCAGGGCGAGCGTCCGCCGCGAGACGGCCGCCACCCCCGTCCGCGTCCCGGTCACCGCGCGAGCCGCCATCGGTACCTCCCCCACGCTCCGAGTCCGCCCCGTGACGGATCGTCCCGGAGGCACGGCTTGTCCCTACCCCGCCGATCGATCATCGATACTTGGCGGTAACGTGCACGATCGGAGCAGGCACCGAATCCGGACGCCCTGCACGAGCCGGAGAACCAGCGAAGGGGACGATGTGACGGACTTCCGAGCCGGAGACATCTCGCGCGTCGGAGTCGTGGGCTGCGGCCAGATGGGCGCGGGCATCGCCGAGGTGTGCGCACGCGCGGGACTGGACGTGAAGGTCGCCGAGACCACCGGCGACGCCCTGGAGTACGGCCGTACCCGGCTGCACAACTCCCTGGCCAAGGCGGCCGAGCGCGGCAAGATCAGCGAGGAGGAGCGCGACGCGGCCCTCTCCCGGCTGAGCTTCACCACCGACCTGGGCGAGTTCGCCGACCGCGATCTGGTGATCGAGGCCGTGGTGGAGAACGAGCAGGTGAAGACGGAGATCTTCCAGGTGCTCGACCAGGTGGTGACCCGGCCGGACGCGATCCTGGCCTCCAACACCTCCTCCATCCCCCTGGTCAAGCTGGCGGTCGCCACCTCGCGCCCCGACCACGTGATCGGCATCCACTTCTTCAACCCGGCCCCGGTGCAGAACCTGGTCGAGCTGATCCCGGCCCTCACCACCTCCGAGGGCACGCTCAGCCGGGCGCAGATCTTCGCCGAGAAGACGCTGGGCAAGCACGCCATCCGCGCGCAGGACCGCTCCGGCTTCGTCGTCAACGCACTGCTGGTGCCGTACCTCCTCTCCGCGATCCGCATGTTCGAGTCCGGCATCGCCAGCCGCGAGGACATCGACAACGGCATGGAGATGGGCTGCGCCCACCCGATGGGTCCCCTGAAGCTCTCCGACCTCATCGGCCTGGACACGATCGTCTCGATCGCCAACTCCATGTACGCCGAGTACAAGGAGCCCCTGTACGCCGCTCCCCCGCTGCTCCAGCGCATGGTCGAGGCGGGCCGGCTGGGCCGGAAGTCCGGGTCGGGCTTCTACTCGTACTGAGCAGACCGTGTGGTGATCAACACGTGTTGATCGCACATATGTGGATCGCACATGGACCCGGCACTCGGATGAGTGCCGGGTCCATGTGTTTCACACTCCGTGTGCGCCGGGGGCTCGCATATGCCGTTCGCACACGCTCCCCACGGGCCTACCAGGGCGGTTGACTCTGCATGCGCATGCAAGGGATGCGGAGTCGTCCCGTCCGACCACGGAAAGGAGTGGACCCGTGACCGTCGAACCGGAGCAGGCCGTGGTTCACGGAGAACTGGCCGAGTTACGCCGCCGCCTCGACGTCGCCTACGCGCGCGTCGAAGGCGGGCTGGCCCTGCTCAGTCACCGTACCGAGGAGACCGCCAAGGAGCTGGACGAGCTGAACTCCCGGGTGAAGTCCCTCGAACACGCCCGTTGGCCACTGACCTCGGTGGCCGCGCTCACCGCCCTGGGGGCGCTGGCCGTCGCCGTCTGGCAGGCACTGGCTCACTGACCGTCGGCGAGCCGGAGATGGTGCAGCAGGAGTAACGCGGCCGCCATGTTGGCGGCCGGGACCTCCCCTCGGGCGATCATGTCGGGGACGAGTTTGAGCGGGACCCACTCACGGCGGTCCGACTCGAAGTCGTCCACGGGATGACCGATGTACTCACCCTGGTCGGACCAGTAGACGTGGTGCCGGGCGTCGGTGAGGCCGTTGGACGGCTCCACACTCATCAGGTGGTGCAGAGGCCCCGGCCGCCAGCCGGTCTCCTCCTCCAGTTCCCGCGCGGCCGCGGTCATGATGTCCTCGCCGTCCTCCACGACCCCGGCGGCCAGTTCCCAGCCCCAGCTGTCGGTGATGAAGCGGTGCCGCCACAGCAGCAGGACCTCGTTGGCCTCGTTGACCACCGTGGCGACGGCGACCGGACGGAGCCGGATCAGGAAGTGGTCCAGATGTGAGCCGTCGGGCAGCTCCACATCCGCCAGGTTGACGCTGAACCAGCGATTCGCGTACACAGTTTGTTCGTTCTGTTTCGTCCACTGCACGGTTCTGCCACCTTCCGCCGAGTAAGTGGCAATATCGCAGCAGGGACTATTCCCGGCCTACAGGGCGCTCGCTTCGGCGGCGCGCGCCCCCGCCCGCTACAGCGGGACGCGCAGCGCGCCGTCGATCAGTTCCGCCGCGTCCGCGGTGCCGGCCGAGCCGCAGCGCACGAGGTACTCGCGGACCGCCCGGAGCCGGTCGCGCAGCCGCTGGGACTCCATGCCGCGTGCCTGCTCGGCCATCTGCACGGCCGTCGCCACCGCCTTGTCGGCGTTGCCCTGCCGCAGCTCGATCGTGCTCAGCATCGCCAGCCGGTGCACCCGGCCCCGGTCGTGCGCCGGGGTGTCCACGGCCGCCGCCGCGTGCTCCCGCGCGGCCGACAGCTCACCGAGGCTCAGCAGCGCCTCGGCCACCTGGACGTTCACCAGGCCCGGCTGGACGTAGCCCGTCTCGTCCGGCTCGGTGCCCGGCCGGATCTGCCCGGCCGCCGACTCCGCCCGCCGGATGCAGGACAGCGCGCCGCCCCCGTCGCCGAGGTGTGCGTACGCCTTGGCCTGCATCGCGTACAGGTCGGAGGCGAGCGCCGGGGTGATGTGGCGGCCCGCCGTACGCAGCGCGGCCTCGGCGAAGGCGACCGCCTGGCGGTACTCCCGCATGAACAGCGACTGGTTGACCAGCAGCGCTATCACGTACGCCCCCAGCCCCCGGTCCCCGCTCGCCTTGGCCAGCCGCAGCGCCTGGTGGAAGTATCGCTGGGCCAGGCCGTGGGCGTCGGAGTCGTAGGCGCAGATGCCCGCGATGGCCACCAGCCCGCCGGTGGCGCGGTGCAGTTGACGGCCGGTGTCGTCGGGATAGCTGCCGCGCAGCAGGGGCGCGGCCTCGGCGTTGAGGAAGCCGACGATGCGGGTGCGGGTCGCCACCCCGCCCGTCTTGCGGTACATCTGCTCGTAGTGGGCGCGGGCCGCCCGCAGGGTGCCGATGTCGGCCTCGGTGACCCGGAGGTGTCCGCCGCGCGAGACGTCGACGTCCTCCGGCGGGTTCTCCCACTCCCACACCGGCATCACGGCGGGCGTGCCGGTGACCGCGGGGGCGCCCAGGACGTGCGGGCGCTGCTGTTCGTCGGAGCGCCACAGCGCGGTGGCCCGTTCCACGAAGCCGGAGAGCGAGCCGGCGTGCGCGGTGGCCGGTTCACCCGGTACGCCGAGACCGATGTCGTCCAGCGTGACCGGGCGCCGTAACCGTCCCGCGAGCACCTCGCAGATCAGGTCCGGCACCTGGCCTCTCGGCCGCTGGCCCTTCAGCCAGCGCGCGACGGCGGTGTGTTCGTATCTGAGGGCGAGTCCCCGACGGCGGCCCGCCTGGTTGACGTGGGCGGCGAGCCCGGCGTGCGAGATCCCCGCCTCGTCCAGGATCGCGTCGAGCAGAGTGTTGGGCTGCATGGTGCCCCCCGAGTGGCGTGGTGCCGTAAGCGTAGTGCGAACGGGTTCACACGGGGTGTGAACGGAGTGCGCGCATCCGCGCCCCGCGCGCACTGTCCGGCGCGGGGGCGGGGCCGCTTCACTTGGGTCCCCGCCTCACCAGAGGCGGGCCGGGCCGCCCGCTCCCCCTCACAAGGCGGCGGTCCGGCCGAGCGCCCCCGGGCGTCGGGCGGAGCCCCGCCTTTCGCCGCCGCG
>NZ_WWKH01000421.1:0-4013 GCF_009865595.1 Streptomyces sp. SID1328
CGAGGCCAGCCCGCTGATCACGGCCGCCGCCCGCGCCGACGACCGCGACCCGGTGCCCTGGCGGATCGCGCTGGACCACGCGCGCGGCTCCCGCGCGGGCCACCGCTACTTCGAGGAGCTGTGGGAGGCGGCCGTACGCCGCTCCCCACACCACTACGGCTGCCATGTGGCGGCGCTGCGCTATCTGGCCACCTTCTGGCACGGCTCGCACCGCGAGTGCTTCGACTTCGCCGAGCCGGCCGCCCAGGACGCCCCGCCCGGCTCGCTGGTGCAGGCGCTCCCGCTGCGGGCCGCCTTCGGCTACCTCACCGACGCCTGCGGTCCCGAGGTGCCCCGCGAGAGGCTGCTCGCGGCCGCCGACCGCGCGGCGGCACTCTCCGCCCGTTTCCCGGCCGCCGACCCCCGCCTCGCCCAGGTACGCAACAAGCTGCTCTACGTCCTGCTGCGCCTGGAGCGCTGGGAGGAGGCCCGCACCCAGCTCGCGCTGATCGGCCCGTACGTCACCTCGTACCCCTGGAGCCGGGTGTCCGAGGACCCGCTCGGGCACTTCCTGCGGCTGCGCGACGCCCTGCTGACCGATGCCCCGCCCGCCGCCCTGGCCGCCCTGCTCCCGGCCCCGCCGCGCGCCCACCTCTGAGCCCGGCGGGGCCGGCCGGGCCGGGACGGATGAGACCGCCGCTGGCGCCGCAGGCGCTCCCGCGCGCCGGACCATTAGGCTGGGGCGTCGTGACCACCGCCCGCCTGCCCCTCTTCCCGCTGAACACCGCGCTGTTCCCGGGACTCGTGCTGCCGCTGTCCGTCTTCGAGGAGCGGTATCGCGCCATCATGCGCGAGCTGCTGAAGACCCCGGAGGACGAGCCGCGCCGGTTCGTCGTCGTGGCGATCCGCGACGGCCACCAGCTGGCGCCGAGCGCCACGGGGCTGCCGGACCCCGACGCCGACACCGAGGAGGGCCCCGCGGCCGGCTTCGGTCCCGACCCGCTCAAGGCGCTGCACCGGGTGGCCTGTGTGGCGGACGCCGCGACCATCCGGGAGCGTCCGGACGGCACCTTCGAGGTGCTGTGCACCGGCACCACCCGCGTCCGGCTGCTCTCGGTGGACGACTCGGGGGCGTTCCTCACCGCCGAGGTGGAGGAGCTGCCGGAGGAGCCCGGCGACGAGGCGGGCGCGCTCGCCGAGGGGGTGCTGCGCTCCTTCCAGCAGTACCAGAAGCGGCTGGCGGGCGCCCATGAGCGCTCCATCTCCGCCGATTCCGACCTGCCGGACGACCCCGGTGTGATCTCCTACCTGGTGGCGGCCGCGATGGTGCTGGACACCCCGACCAAGCAGCGGCTCCTCCAGGCACCGGACACCGCGTCCCGGCTGCGGGACGAGCTGAAACTGCTTCGCGCGGAGACGGCGATCATCCGTAGTCTGCCGTCACTGCCCGCGTTCGAGCTGACGCGGGCGCGCACCAGTCTGAACTGACGGAACAGAGGGCCGGCACCCGCGATGGCGAAGAAGTCCAAGAAGCAGCAGGCGGGCGGCACGCCCGCCACGGTGGCCCTCACCGCGGCGGGCGTGGACCACACGGTCCACTCCTACGAGCACGACCCGGCCCACCCCTCCTACGGCGAGGAGGCCGCCGAGGCGATGGGCGTCTCCCCCGACCGGGTCTTCAAGACGCTGGTGGCCGACGTGGACGGCGCGCTGACGGTCGCCGTGGTCCCGGTCTCCGGCACGCTGGACCTCAAGGCGCTGGCGGCGGCCGTCGGCGGCAAGCGGGCGGCGATGGCCGACCCGGCGCTCGCCGAGCGCACCACCGGCTATGTACGCGGCGGCATCTCGCCGCTGGGCCAGCGCAAGAAGCTCCCCACCGTGCTGGACGAGTCGGCCGGGGCCCACCCCACGATCTGCGTCTCGGCGGGCCGGCGCGGCCTGGAGGTCGAGCTCGCCCCGGCCGACCTGGCCACCCTGACGAAGGCCGTCCTGGCACCCATCGGCCGCGGCTGACCGCTTACGCGGACGGCGTCCCGTAGGGGCCCCGCGGCTCGTGGTCGTAGGGGCCCTGCTCGTACGGCTCGGGGTCGCGGGGGCCGAAGAGGGCCGTCAGGCCCAGGTGGACCAGGAGCGCGCCCAGCGGCCAGGCCAGCAGGGCGCCCTTGGCCCCGAGCCGGAGCGGGGCCGGGAAGGTGACACCGGCGCCGGCCGCCTTGGCGTGCGCGATGACGTCGGAGGTCGGGCCCAGCCAGACCCCGATCCGCCAGGCCAGCAGCGAGGCGAGCAGCCCGCCGACACCGAGGCCCACCACCAGCGGCACGCCCCCGCGCCGCCGCAGCAGGAACACCAGGACCGCGCTGATCAGGCCGAACGCCAGGCCCAGCAGGGCGAAGGTGCCATCCACCCCGGCCGCCTGCTCGCCCTCGGTGTCCTTGAGGTAGACCACCCAGCTCCGGTCGGTCTCCTCACCGACGAGCGGCACGTGCGGGGCCAGCCACCACCACAGCAGCCCCAGCAGCACCCCGGAGAGGGCCACCGCCACGGCCACGACGACGGCTTCGCGTACTTCGGTCTTCATACCGGGGCCGTCCTGTCCGTACGGGTCCGCGACCGGTGTCCCGCCCGAGGGGCCCCCTCCGTGCTGATGCGCGAAGTCGTCGTGCGGCGGCGGTGGCGGAGTCAGCGGTGCGGTCACCCTGACATCGTGCCAGGTCGCGTCGCGCGCCGCGTCACCGGACGGCGGCCCTGCGGTACGCGCGGGTCGCCACGGCCAGCGAGATCACTCCGACGCCCGCGCACACCCCCAGGTCAGCGAGGACCACCGCCCAGTCGGGGTCCGGGCCGAAGGTGCGCGCGTACGCCTCCACCCCGTAGGTCGAGGGCAGCAGGTCGCGGGCGAAGCGCACGACGCCGGGCATCCGGTCGGCGGGCAGCACGCCGAGCAGCAGCGCCGCCGACATGCCGAGCTGGCCGAGCAGCGTGGCGAGTTCGGGGCGCGGGGCGAGCAGCCCGAACGCGGCGCCGAGCCCGGACAGCGCGGCCCCGGCCAGCGGGATCACCGCCAGCAGCACCCAGAGGTTGGACAGCGGCAGCCCGAACAGCGCGCAGCCCACGACGGCGGTGACCAGCGTCCCCGGCACGGTGAAGGAGGCGTACGCGGCCGCCGCGCCCAGCACCACGGCGGCCGGCGGCACCGGCAGCGTGGCGTAGTGGTCGAGCCCGCCGCTGGCGCGCAACTGGCCGAAGTACTGCGAGAGCAGGTTCAGCGCCACGTAGGCGACGACCAGCACCGAGGACCCGGCGACCACGGCCTGCGCCTCGGGCCCGCTGTCCACGACGCCCCGCATCATCACGGCGATGCCGACCGACTGGAAGGTCGCCACGAACAGCAGCGGGATGCGCGCCACCCGGGCCCGCGACAACTGGGCCCGGTAGACGGCGGCCAGCGACGGCCACAGCCGCACGGGCGGGCCCAGCTCGGCCGCGCGCCGCGCCTGCCCCGGCCCGCTCCTCGCGGCGCCCGGCAGGACCTCGGCGGGTACGACACTCACGACGCGCTGCTCCTCTTCCCGACGGCGGCCGGACAGACGTCCCCGAGGGACCATACGGATGCGATCAGGACCGCGCTCACGCCTTCACCAGCCCCTGCCGGGCGGCCCCGCCGAGGGAGAGGTAGACGTCCTCCAGGCTCGGCGTGGCGAGGGTGAAGTCGTCCAGCGCGGCGAAGGCGGCCCCGCCGGTGACGGTGGCGACGGCGGCCCGCGCCTCCTCGGGGGCGAGCCGGAGCGTCCAGCGGCGCCCGGCCTCCACGGCCCGCTCGCGCAGTACGGCGACCTCGGGCACCTCCAGCGGCGCCCGCTCCCGCCAGACCAGCTCGACCCGGACCTCGCCGGAGACCCGCTCCTTGAGCCCGGCCGGGGTGTCGCAGGCGATCACCCGGCCCTCGTCGAGCACGGCGACCCGGTCGAGCACGGTCTCGGCCTCGATGACGTTGTGGGTGACCAGCAGCACGGTCGCGCCCTGCTCGGCCCGGC
>NZ_WWKH01000042.1:0-2200 GCF_009865595.1 Streptomyces sp. SID1328
CTGGCCTCCGCCGCCGTCAGCCGGCGCGGCACCGGCAGTACCTGGCGCGGGGTGCGGGCGGCCCTCCGCAGCATGTCCCCGGCCCGGAAGCCCGCCCACGCCAGCGACGCCTGGGCCCGTGACACCAGCGGGGTCAGCGGCAGGACGAAGGGCTGCGCGGCCACCAGGTGCGGTGCCGTACGCGTCATCAGCACCCCCCGCTCGACCGCGCTCTCGTGCGCCACGTCGAACTGCCCGGCCGCCAGATAGCGCAAGCCGCCGTGGATCAGCTTGGAACTCCAGCGGGAGGTGCCGAAGGCCAGGTCGTGGGCGTCGACGGCGACCACGTCCAGACCGCGCGCCGCCGCGTCCAGGGCGACGCCCGCCCCCGTCGCGCCGAGGCCCACCACCAGCAGGTCGGCCGTGCCGCCCCCGGCCGCCCTGGCCAGCTCGCGGGTGCGGCGGGCGGCGTCGAGCGACGAACCCGGTGCCGCCGTACGGTCGGCGCGGTCGCGGTTGCTCATGGGGTGAGGGTCCTCTCCAGAAGGGTGCGCAGCTCGCCCAGGAAGGCGGCGGCGTCCAGCTCGGTGTCGTCCTCGTCGGTCATGGTGCGCAGCGACAGCGCGAAGGACTGCACCAGCAACAGCACGGCGCGGGCCTGGCGTCCGGGGTGCGTCACACGAACCGAGCCGTCGGCGTGGCCCTCACGCAGCGCGTCGGTCAGCAGCGCCAGCAGGGCCTCCTGGGTGGCGCCGCGCCGGTCGAGGACGTAGGGGAGCAGCAGCTCGGGGTCGACGTCCAGGATCTTGTGGAACAGGGGGTGGTCCCGGAACTCGGTGACGCCCGCGACCAGTCCGGTCACGAGCCGGGCGCGGGTGTGCGGGCCCGCGGACGCGCCGGGCATCGCGCGCGTGGCCACGGCGAGCCACTCGCGGGTCATCAAGTCGCCCACCAGCGTGCGCAGATCGGGCCAGCGCCGGTACAGCGTCATCCGGGAGACCCCGGCGCGGCGGGCCACGTCGGCGAGCGTGGTGCGGCGGACACCTACGGCCAGGACGCAGTCGCGCACCGCGTCGAGCACGGTGTCGGCGTCCGAACGGTTGTGACGGATGGACGTCATGTGTAACAGTGTAACGCCCCGGCGGCCGGGGGGAGATGGCGCCGCACACACCGAACCGACGTGGTGAGGACGACCGTCCGATGGACATGCTGTGGAACGGCTGGGGCGACCCGGCGAAGGCGGCCCCCCTGCCCGACGCGGTGGCCGGACTCCTGCACGACCTGCTCGGCGTCCGCCCGAGCCCGTCAACCCCGGTAGCCCTCCAGGACCTTGAGCTGCCCGGGCCCATGCTCGCCCCGGCCGCCCTGAAGGACCTCGCCGACGCGGTGGGCTCGGCGGACCACGTCCGCACCGACACCGAGAGCCGTGTCCGGCACCTCCGGGGCAAGTCCACCCCCGACCTGCTGCGCATCCGCGCGGGCGACGTCACCGACGTACCGCAGGCCGTCGTCCTGCCGGCCTCCCACGAGGAGGTGCTCGCCGTGCTGCGGGCCTGTGCCGCGCACGCGGTGGCGGTCGTGCCGTACGGCGGCGGCACCAGCGTCGTCGGCGGACTCGCCCCCGAGCGCGGGGAGTTCGTCGCACTCGACCTGCGCCGGATGGACGCCCTGCTCGACCTCGACCCGGTCTCCCGCACCGCCGTCCTCCAGCCCGGCCTGCGTGGCCCGCAGGCCGAAGCCCTGCTCGCCGCGCACGGCTTCACGCTCGGCCACTTCCCGCAGTCCTTCGAGTGGGCCACCGTCGGGGGCTTCGCCGCCGCCCGCTCCAGCGGCCAGGCGTCCGCCGGGTACGGCCGCTTCGACGAGATGGTCCTCGGCCTGACCCTCGCCACCCCCGAGGGCACCGTCGAAACAGGCCGCGCCCCGCGCTCCGCCGCCGGACCCGACCTCCGCCAGCTCGTCCTCGGCTCCGAGGGCGCCTTCGGCGTCATCACCTCCGTCACCGTCCGGGTACGGCCGCAGCCCGAGCAACGCCTGTACGAGGGCTGGCGGTTCGCCACCTTCGCCGAGGGCGCCGCCGCGCTGCGCAGGCTCGCCCAGGACGGACCCCGGCCCACCGTGCTCCGGCTCTCCGACGAGACCGAGACCCTGGTCGGCCTCGCCCAGCCCGACGCCATCGGTGCCGCCCTCGCCGACGGCGGCACCGGCTGCCTCGCCGTCA
>NZ_WWKH01000422.1:0-2072 GCF_009865595.1 Streptomyces sp. SID1328
TGCGCGTCCCGTGGGGGCCGGGTACGGGAGACCCCGACGAGAGCGGGCTCACCGGTCTCGTCGGGGTCTCGTCGTCGTTCGGCCGCACGCGCGCACCAGAGGATCAGGCGCCGCTCTCCCGGAGCATGTCCTCGCGCTCCACGAGCTTCACGCGCTCGCGGCCGTGCGGCTCGCCGAGGGCGCGCTCGGCGGCGTCCAGCTTGTACCAGCCGTCCCACGTGGTGAAGCGGACCCCCCGCCCGGACAGGAAGGCGTACACGGCCTCCGGGTCCGGCGCGGACGGCGTGTGCAGCCGGCCGTTGGCGTGGTCGTCCAGCAGGTTGGCCACCGTCTCGTTGGCGTCGCCCTTGGTGTGACCGATCAGACCGACCGGGCCGCGCCTGATCCAGCCCGTGACGTACGTCGACGTCAGGTGGGCACCGCCCTCCTCGATGACCCGGCCGCCCTCGTCCGGGACGGTGCCCGTCTCCAGGTCCCAGGGCAGCTTGGGCAGCTTGTCCGAGAGGTAGCCGACCGCGCGGTAGACCGACTGGACGTCCCAGTCCTTGAACTCGCCGGTGCCCTTGACGTTGCCGGTGCCGTCCAGCGCGGTGCGCTCGGTGCGCAGGCCGACGACCTTGCCGTTCTCGCCGAGGATCTCCACCGGGGACTCGAAGAAGTGCAGGAACAGTTTGTGCGGGCGGTCGCCGACGTCGCGGATCGCCCAGTTCTCCAGCGTCTTGGCGACCATGTCGGCCTGCTTGTTACCACGCCGGGTCTCTATGGAGCCCGCGTCGTAGTCGATGTCCTCGGGGTCGACGATGACCTCGATGTTGGGGGAGTGGTCCAGCTCGCGCAGCTCCATCGGGCTGAACTTCGCCTGCGCCGGGCCGCGGCGGCCGAAGACGTGGACCTCGAGGGCCTTGTTGGCCTTCAGACCGTCGTAGACGTTCTGCGGGATCTCCGTCGGCAGCAGCTCGTCCGCCGTCTTGGCGAGGACGCGGGCCACGTCCAGGGCGACGTTGCCGACACCGAGGACGGCGACCTTCTCGGCCTCCAGCGGCCAGGTGCGCGGTACGTCGGGGTGGCCGTCGTACCAGGACACGAAGTCGGCGGCACCGTAGGAGCCGTCCAGGTCGATGCCGGGGATCGACATGTCGCGGTCGGCCATGGCGCCGGTGGAGAAGATCACCGCGTCGTAGAAGGCACGCAGGTCGTCCAGGTTGATGTCGCGCGGGTAGTCGACATTGCCGAAGAGACGGATCTGCGGCTTGTCGAGCACCTGGTGCAGGGCGGTGATGATGCCCTTGATACGCGGGTGGTCGGGGGCCACGCCGTAACGGATCAGGCCGAACGGGGCGGGCATCCGCTCGAAGAGGTCGATGGACACGCCCGGATCGGCGGCCGTCTGAGACTTCAGCAGGGCATCGGCGGCGTAGATCCCGGCGGGGCCGGCTCCGACGATGGCTACCCGCAGGGGGCGCGGCATGATCAGGTTCCCTTCGAGCGTGGACAGGCGACTCGATCAGGAAGCCTAAGCTAAGGCAGCCCTAAGTTAGTACACGGGTCCGGTCTATGGACTCATAAACGGGTTTTATGAGTGTTAGGCGGGCCTGATCACCCGGTGGATCGCTGCCTCCCCGGCGCCGTAGACCGACTCCTCGCGGATGGTCGCGCCCGGCCCCGGCGCGTGGATCATCGTGCCGTTGCCGACGTACAGGCCCACGTGCCGGTCGTCCTCGAAGAACAGCACCAGGTCACCGGGGAGCGCGGCGGTGAGCGCCACCTCGGTCCCGGCCGCCGCCTGTTCGTGCGCGGCCCTCGGCAGCTCGACCCCGGCCGTGCGCCAGGCGCCCTGGGTGAGGCTGGAGCAGTCGAACGAGTCGGGGCCGGTGGCGCCCCAGACGCAGGGCTTGCCGACCTGCGCGGCGGCGAAGGCGATCGCCTTGGCGGCGCGGACGGCGTGGGCGGATTCGGTGGTGGGGCCGGGGGTGAGGGGAGTGGTTGTGAAAGTGCCGGTCTGGGGGGTGGGAGCGGGAGCTTGGGCGGGCGCGGGGGCCGCCGGGGGCGCGGGCTGGAAAACGGGCGCCTGG
>NZ_WWKH01000423.1:0-1674 GCF_009865595.1 Streptomyces sp. SID1328
ACCCGGCGCACGGCGGGCCTGGACCCGCGCACCACCGGCCTACGGCCGGACCCGGAGCGGACCGGCGTCACCGAGGTCGACGAACTCGGCTCCACCCTGCGCACCGTGCTCGCCCGCTACGACGAACAGGCGGCCCGCACCGCCGAGGCGCTCGACACCGCCCGCTCCTTCTCCTCGGCCGCCGCGCACGAACTGCGCACCCCGCTGATGAGCATGGGCACCAACCTGGACGTCCTCGACCTCCCCGGCCTGCCCGCACCGGACCGCGAGGAGGCGCTGGCCGACCTGCGCCTCGAACACGCCCGGCTGCTGCACCTGCTGGTGATGCTCCGGGAACTGGGCCGGGGTGACCTGGTGGAGGCCGAGACCTTCGCCGCCGTCGACCTCGCGGACCTCGCCGACACCGCCGTGGCCGAGGTACGGCGGCGGGACCGGGGCGCCGATGTCGCGCTGGACGCCGAGCCGGGGGTCACCGTGCCGGGCTGGGAGCCGGGGCTGCGGCTGCTGCTGGACAACCTGCTGGCCAACGCGCTCGCCCACGGCCGCGATCCGGCGGGCGTCGCCCGGATACGGGTGGCCGTGCGGCGCGCGGGGGAGCAGGCGGTGGTCGTCGTGGCCGACCAAGGGCCCGGCATACCGCCCGCGTCCCGGCAGCGGCTCTTCGAGCGGTTCCAGCGGGGGCCGCACAGCACCGGCTCCGGGCTCGGACTCACCCTCGTCGCCCAGCAGGCCGCGCTGCACCGGGGGAGCGTGGGTGTCACCGACGGCCCGGACGGCACCGGGGCCCGCTTCGAGGTGCGGCTGCCGCTGGACGGCACCGGGGCGCCGGGGCGGCGGGACTGGCTGATCGGGACAGCCGGGGCGAACCGGTCACAAGGTTTCCCCAAAGAGACCTCCTAGCCTCCGGGGCGACGGACGGCACCACGGCCCGTCCCGGACGTGAACGGAGACCCACATGGACGCACGACGAAGCACCCGCACCCTCCTCGCGGGCCTCGCCACCGCGGCGCTGCTGGCAGGCTCGGCCGGTGCCGCGTCCGCCGCCGACGCCTCACCAGGCGCCAAGCCCGCCGGTGACGGGGCGCGAGCCCTCTGCAAGCGGGCCCCGAAGGTCGACAGGCGCATCGACCGCGCCCTGAAGCGACTCGACGCGGGCAAGGCCCGGCGCGGCTCCGTGGCCCGCCTCCAGCAGCGCGTCGACAACGCCAGGAAGGCCGGCCACACCGAGATCGCCACCTTCCTCAAGGGCCGCCTCGAGACCCGGGAGTCACTGAAGAAGGACCTGCAGGAGCGCAAGAAGGACCTGGCCGGGGTCAAGACCTGGTGCGCGAAGAACGACGGCGGCAAGAAGGACGGCGGCAAGTGAGGCGCGGCTTCCGGCGCGCGGCGGCGGCCGTCACCCTGGCCGCCCTCGCGGCCCTCACCACCGCCTGCGGCCACGACGACGCCGCCACCCCGACCAGCACCCCTTCGGGCTACGCGGACATGAAGAAGAAGGTCGACGCGGCGGAGTCGGCGGCCGCCGCGGCCGACCGCGACGCCACCAGCGACGCCGACCGGTAGGGGCAGCGGCAGCGGTCGGCACGGGGGCGTCCTCTGGAGGCGCCCCCGTCGCCGTACCCGGCCCGAGGGCGTGCCCGCAAAGTCCCGCCTGGCTCGCGACGCCTGGCACGC
>NZ_WWKH01000424.1:0-1511 GCF_009865595.1 Streptomyces sp. SID1328
GGCCGGGCGCGCTGAGCCGGAGCCGCGGGCCGGTGAGGTGGACCTCCGCGGCGGCCCGTACCGCGGGCTGGCCCCACAGCTCGCGCGCGGCGACGCGGGCCTCCTCGGTGGTGACGGCGAGGGAGAGGACGTGGCGGCCGGTACGGCGCAGGTCGGCGCGGCGCAGCAGGTCGGTGGCGAAGTCGGCCGGGTGGGGCCGCCACAGGTCGTCCACCGGCACGGACAGCGCGACCTCGGTGTACGGGCCGAGGGTGGAGCAGCGGTGCTCGTACAGCGAGAGCACGGCGAGGGTGCGCCGGCCGATCCCGCTGGGGCGCATCCAGGGCACGTCGGGCAGCAGGGCCCGTACGGCTTCGGTGCGGACCGGGAAGCACAGGTGGGCGGCGGCCGAGTCCTGGTAGCGCACGGGCACGCCGACCGGGCCGGTGGTGGTCGGTATCGAGGAGGTCGGCAGGGTGAGGAAGGGGTGACCCTCGGGCGGATGCGCCGGGTCCTTGAGCTGGTACGCCTGACTGCGCACGACCGGGCCCCGGTACGGCGTGAGGGCCTCGTCGAGGTGCGCGCGGGCGTCGGGGGCGACGGTGCACAGATGGCCGATGTACTCGCGCAGCAGGTGGGACTCCGGGAAGGCGCGGGTGGGTCCGGTGTAGCGGGCGTCGTACCGGCCCGGGTGGGCGTCGGCGGGGGCGGCGGCCGGGACGAGGTCGTGCTCGTTGGTGACGTGGCCGATCCAGGTGCGCGGGTCGGCGGGGCGTCCGGCGGGGTCCGGAGCGCCGACCGCGATGACATGGGTGACGCGGTAGGCGCGGCAGAACCCGGCGTCCCGCGCGAGGTTGAGCAGTGCTGTACCGCCCTCGCCGTGCCCGATCAGGGCGAGTTCGGCGCCGCGCGGGATACCGTGCTCCTCGATCGCGGGCCGCAGCGCGCGGGTGTACGGCGAGTCGGCGGTGAGCTGCTCCCGCCAGGCGCCGACGACGTCGCGCGGGGAGCCGTGCCGGGGGCGGCCGGAACTGGTGCCGGGGGCCTGGACGACGTACCGGACCACACCGTCGGGGCCGCGCACGTTCTGTACGAGGACGCGGCCCTCGGGGGCGAGGATGTCGATGTTGCGGAGGAAGCCGAGGAGCGAGCCCTCAGTGGCGAGGGTCTGCCTCTCCCGGTCGGTGAGGTCGACGGCCTCGGCGGCGCGCCGGCCCCCGCCGGTCTCCGGTTCCGCGGGCGGCTCGGCGTCCAACAGGGCGCGTACGCGCAGGAGTTCGTCCAGCACGGGAGTGAGCGCGGCGAGGGCGCGCTGGGCGCCGGGGTCCTGGAAGAGGGTGCGCAGGGCGCGTACGGCCTCGCGGTCGCCCCTGGTACCGAGGGCCGCGGTGAGGCGGCGCATGCCGGGGTCGCGGGCCAGTTCGGGGTGGCCGGCGAGCACGGCGGCGATGCGCAGCCGCAACGAGGTGACGGCCATCAGCGCGGCCAGGGGCTCTCCGCCCCGGCGGGCGCCGAGCAACCGCGCGATTCTT
>NZ_WWKH01000425.1:0-2055 GCF_009865595.1 Streptomyces sp. SID1328
GGCGGAGCGGAGCGCAGCCGGGGCTTGATGAGGTAGAGAAACCTGTAACAGCTCTGGTCAGGCGGTCGGGGAGACGTAGCACACGGCTGGGATGGTCTCGCCGCTGCCGAAGTGGTGGATGGTCTCGCCGATCTTCCGCCAGCCAAACCGTTCGTAGAGGCGGATAGCGGATGCGTCCTTCACCATGACATCCAGGACGAGGCGAAGCCCCTGAGTGCGAGCGTGGGACATGGCGGCCTCCAGGAGGCGTTGCCCGGCTGCTTGCTTCCTGGCTGACTGCACCACGAACAACCGTGCCAGCACGCCCACGTGGTCCGCGTCCTCGTCGCTCTGCTTGACCCAAAGGTCTACGGCAGCTTCCCCCTGCGGCTTCATTACCGCCACGTGGCCTACGATCCTGCCGCCGCTCTCTGCGACCCATGCCGCTAGGACATCCTCAGACTTGATCCATGCTTCCGGGTCGTCGACACCTTCCACCGGATAACCGTCCGTGTCGTGAACCTCGACTAGCGCCGCTGCGGCGCCGGCCAGATCGTCATCGGTGAACGGGCGGATGATCACGGATTCCAAGGTCAGTCCTCCTGCTCGACGGGGAGTTCGTAGAGCAATCCGGTTTGGTCGGCTCTATGGACGTACCGCGACACCTCGAAGGGAATGCCGTCTTGATCGAGACTGGTGTGTAGGACTTCGAGCACTGGCACCCCTGGCAACAGTTCCAAGACCGCGGCCTCTTCTGGGGTCGGCATCCGAGCGCTGATCTCGTCACGGACGCGTGTCATGACGTGCCCAAGGTCTTGGAGCCGCCCGTAGATGCCGTCCTTGCCGGTCTTGGCCTGCGTGAGAAGTGTTCCCTGGGCCTCATCCCACCGCAGGTACGTTGAAACGATCTGTACCGGCTCGTCGTCGGCGAAGTAGTGGTTCTCTCGGTGAACGACACTCTCATCGTCTGCTGGTACATCCAGGCGCTCGGCTACGTCGGCCGGCGGCTTCTCTCGCACGATCGACGGAACCTCGATCCTCGCCTCCTTGCCCTGCCGCTTTGCTTCCAGGCGGAACGGGGTCAGTCCCGTCTTCCGGTTCTTGAGCGAGTAGCGATCGCTGCCGAAGCGGAACAGCCGTTGTGGGGTCCGCACGAACACCCCGCTGCCCTGCTTGGCGGTGACGAGCCCCTGTTCGGCGAGCAGGCGCACAGCTTCACGTGCGGTGTTGCGTGCCGAACCGTACTGCTCGGCGAGTTTTCGTTCGGACGGCAGCTTGTCGCCGCTTCGGAGTTCTCCGGTCTCGATCTGGCGGCGTAGGTCTTCGGCGATGCGCCTGCTTGGTGGCTGTTCAGCAGAGGCGCCGGACGGGGTCATGACGACCACTTTAGCAACTGGCTCAAGCCAGATGCTTGACCCATGTTGCCCGTGCGTGCTGAACTGGCTTAAGCCAGTAAGTGGCTCAAGCCAGTTGGGTGCGCAACACTCGCGCGCCCTCGACTGAGGGAGTGACGCATGCCGTCGTTCAAGATCGACCTTTCGACCGCTGTGGTGTTCGTGGCGACCGCGCCGGAACCCAAGATGGTGAACAAGAAGACCGGGGAGCGGGCCGTGGACCGGGAGACCGGCGCGGACATGTCGACCGTGGGCCTGCTGGTCTCGGACGAGGGGGAGGGCAACCTCTACCAGGTGACCGTCCCGGAGACCGGCTGCCCGGAGGGTCTGGCGCCGGGTACCCCGGTCCGGGTCGTCGGGTTGAAGGCGCGGGACTGGGAGAACGAGTTCAACGGCCAGAAGCGGCACGGCATCTCGTTCCGCGCCGTGGCGATCACCCCGGCGGTCTGACCATGACCGACCTGTCCACGGTCCTGGAGACCACTGGAGCCTTAGCGGGGGCCGGCGGCCTCGGCTACGCGAAGGTGTACGCGCCGCGCGTGTACTGGTCGGTGGTCGGGCTGCCGGTCACCTGGGGCCGGTTCTCCTTCACCTACCGCTCCACGATGGACGTGTGCGGGCTGACGGTTCAGCCGTCCCGCCTGCGGGCCTTCCTGGCGCGGAACATCGCCCACACCGAGGT
>NZ_WWKH01000426.1:0-1488 GCF_009865595.1 Streptomyces sp. SID1328
CGCTCGGCCACCGGGGCACGGGGTACGGACCGGGTCACCGAGGGCAGCCGCACGGAGTACGCCGGACGGCTGCCCCGCACCACGCCCCGCGCGCCCGGACCGGAACGCCCGCGCCCCGTCCGCCGCCCGTCACCACCCACCACGCGCCCGCCTCGCCTCCGCACCCGCCGGGCTGACCGCCGGTCACCTCCGACGCTACGGGCAAACCGGACACCGGGTGACGCCCACTGGGCCGCGTGGACTACGGACGTCCCCACCTGCTCCTCGGTCGGCAGCCAGTTCCCGTGCAGGCCGAGCGGAACGCGGACCGGGGTGCGCACGCGGGCCACCGGGCCGCTGTCCGGTGCCCCGGCGGGAACCACCAGGAGGTGGACGCTGTCGTCGGTGCGGTCGGTGGCGGAACCGGTCATGGGACCTCCCCGGCGGAGGAAAAGCGGGCCGACGTACCCCCGGTGGTCACCCGCTCGGCCCACCCTCGCATCCGAACCCCCGACCGTCGATCGAACGGTTGCCTGACTCGGAGGGACCGGAATGCCCCGGTGCGGGCGGAAGCGGCCGCAAGAGGGTGAGGAAACGTTCCGATGGTCCTACATGACGTCCGGAACATGGACGAATATACGGTCTCATGGACATTTTGCTGGTCGCCAGCGCGTTCAACAGCCTCACCCAGCGCGCCTACGCCGAACTCTCGGACGCCGGACACGAGGTGGACGTCGTACTCGCCACGCACGGGCCCGACCCTGTCCGTGCCGCCGTACGCGACAGACGCCCCGAGCTGCTCGTCGCGCCCATGCTGAAGACCGCGCTCCCGGAGGACGTATGGCGGGAGCACACCTGCCTGATCGTGCATCCCGGCCCGCCGGGAGACCGGGGTCCCTCCTCCCTGGACTGGGCCGTCGACGGAGAGGCCGGCCAGTGGGGCGTCACCGTCCTCCAGGCCGAGGCCGGCATGGACGCGGGCGCCGTCTGGGCCGACGAGCCCTTCGCCCTACCGGAGGCCGGAAAGAGCGACCTGTACCGCAACGAGGCGGCCGACGCGGCGATGACCGCCCTGCACCGGGCCGTGCGCCGGTACGCCGACGGCGACCACAAGCCCCGCCCGCAGACCGGCGACTGGCCCGAGGCCGTCTGGCGCGACTACTTCCGCCAGGACCGGCGCCGCATCGACTGGGAGCGGGACGACACCCGTGCCGTCCTGCGCAAGCTGCGCGGCGCCGACTCCCAGCCGGGCGTGCTCGACGAGCTCCACGGCCGCGAGGTCTTCCTGCACGGCGGCCACCCCGAGGACCAGCTCCGCGGCCGCCCCGGCGACCTCCTCGCCACCCGCGCCGGAGCCGTCTGCCGCGCCACCCGCGACGGCGCCGTGTGGATTCCCGAGCTGCGCCCCCGCAAGAACTCCGGCGACCCGGCGCCCTTCCGCCGCCCCGCCGCCACCGTCCTCGCCTCCTGGACCGCCCCGCACACCCCCGCCCTGCCCGAGATCCCGGC
>NZ_WWKH01000427.1:0-2750 GCF_009865595.1 Streptomyces sp. SID1328
CGACGGCGGCACCGGCTGCCTCGCCGTCACCGGCTACGAGGGCACCCCCGCCGGCACCGCCCGGCGCCGCGCGGAGGCGGCCGCCGTCCTGCGGGAGTGCGGCGGCACCCTCCTCGGCACCGAACCCGGCGAACGCTGGGCCCGCGGCCGCTACGAAGCGCCCTACCTGCGCGACGCCCTGCTCGACGCCGGTGCCTTCGCCGAGACCCTGGAGACCGCCGCGTTCTGGTCCCGGATACCCGAGCTGTACACCGCCGTACGCACCGCCCTCACCGACACCCTCACCGGTGCCGGCACCCCGCCCCTGGTGATGTGCCACATCTCCCACGTGTACGAGAACGGCGCCTCCCTCTACTTCACCGTCGTCAGCGCCCAGGGCGACGACCCCGTCACCCACTGGACCCCCGCCAAGCACGCGGCCAACGAGGCCGTGCTCGCGGCGGGCGGCACCATCTCCCACCACCACGGCGTCGGCACCGACCACCGCGACTGGTACGTACGCGAGGCCGGGCCTCTCGCCGTGGACGCGCTGCGCGCCGTCAAGGCCCGGCTCGACCCCGCCGGGCTGCTCAGCCCCGGCGTCCTGCTCCCCACCGACTGACCGCGCCCGGAGGCACACCGATGCGAGAGTTCACCGCCGTGGTCAACCCGACCGCGGGCGCCGCCACCGGGGCCGCCACGCTGCTCCAGGTGGCCCGGCACCTCCGCGAGGCCGGCGCCACCCTGGAGACCGAGTACAGCCACAGCCTCGCCCACGCCCGCGAGACCGCCCTGCGCGCCGGGGAGAGCGGCCGGGTCGTCCTCGCCGTCGGCGGCGACGGCATGGCCGGCGGCATCGGGGGAGCGCTCAGCGGCACCGGCGCCGTGCTGGGGCTCGTACCCGCCGGACGCGGCAACGACTTCGCCCGCGCCCTCCGCCTGCCCGCCGACCCCGCGGCCCTCGCCGGGATCCTGCTGCACGCCGAGCCCCGGCGCGTCGACACCATCGAGGTCGAGTCCGCCGTCCACCCGCGCACCGTGGTCCTCGGCAGCGTCTACGCCGGGGTCGACGCCCTCGCCAACCGGTACGCCAACCAGTCCCGCCTGCTGCGCGGCGCCGCCTCCTACTACGCGGGCGGCCTGCGCGCCGTGGCCACCTGGCGCACCGCCGACTACCGGATCACCGTCGACGGCGAGGAACAGCGCCACCGCGGCTACACCGTCGTCGCCGCCAACTCGCCCTACTACGGCTTCGGCCGTGCCATCGCCCCCGCCGCCGAACTCGACGACGGCCTTCTCGACATCGTGCTGATACGCGAGGCCCCGCGCCTCCTCTTCTTCACCCTGATGAACGAGCTGAAGACCGGCGCCCACCTCCGCCGCCCCGAGGTACGGGTCCTGCGCGGCCGTGAGCTGCGCATCGAGGCCGACCGGCCCGTGCCGTACGGGGCCGACGGCGAGGTGGAGGCCGCCCTCCCCGTCACCGTCCGGGTCCGCCCCGCCGACCTGGCCGTGCTGGCCCCGGCACCCTGCCTCGATGACACGAAGCGGTAACGTCTGGCAACCGCGCCCGTGTCGACAAGGTCTGGACCGGCATGAAGATCTCTTTCCTGCTCCACAACGCGTACGCGATCGGAGGGACGATCACCACCACCTTCAACCTGGCCGGAGCGCTCGCCGAACGGCACGACGTGGAGATCGTGTCCGTCCTCCGCAGCCGCGAACGCCCCCCGCTCACCCTGGACCCCCGCGTCCGGCTGCGGCCCCTGGTCGACCTGCGCGAGGAGCAGGACCACCCGGCGCACCGCGAACCCGCGCGGGTCTTCCCGGCCGCCGAGGGACGCCACCGCGAGTACAGCAGGCTGACCGACGAGCGGATCGCCGCCCACCTGGCCGGCACCGACGCCGAGGTCGTCATCGGCACCCGCCCCGGCCTCAACGTGCATCTCGCCCGCCAGGCACCGGACCGCGTCCTGCGCGTCGGCCAGGAACACCTCACCTGGGACCACCACTCCCGCCGGCTGCGCACCGTACTGCGCCGCGCCTACCGCGACCTCGACCTGATCACCACCGTCACCGACGCCGACGCCCGCGCCTACCGGCGCGGCAGCTGGCTGCCCGGCGTCCGTGTCGAGGCCCTCCCCAACAGCGTGCCCGACCCCGAACTCCCGCCCGCCGACGGCGACTCCCGGCTGATCGTCGCCGCGGGCCGGCTCGTCCCGATGAAGGGCTACGACACCCTGATCCGCGCCTTCGCGCACGTCGCGGCCGCCCACCCGGACTGGCGGTTGCGCATCTACGGCAGGGGAGAGGAGCGCGACCGGCTGCGTGCCCTCATCCAGCGGCTCGGCCTCAGCGACCACGCCTTCCTGATGGGCGCCGCCGTGCCGATGGAGTCCGAGTGGGTCAAGGCGTCCATCGCCGCCGCGTCCTCCACCTTCGAGCCCTTCGGCATGACCATCGTCGAGGCGATGCGCTGCGGGCTGCCCGTCGTCAGCACCGACTGCGCGCACGGGCCCCGCGAGATCATCCAGGACAATGTCGACGGACGGCTCGTGCCGGTCGCTGACCCGGACGCCTTCGGCGCGGCCCTGCTGGACCTGGTCCGCGACGACGAACGGCGCCGCACCATGGGCAAGTCCGCCCTGGTGAACGCCCGCCGCTACGCCCCCGAGGTCGTGGTGGCCCGCGCCGAAGGCCTGCTGGCCGACGCCCTCGCCGCCAAACGGGCGGGTCGGCGGCCGCCCGGCGAACCAGGTTCCGGGCGCCGC
>NZ_WWKH01000428.1:0-1117 GCF_009865595.1 Streptomyces sp. SID1328
AGGCGGCCACGGGCGGGAGCGAGCGGCGCGGCCGGGCGGGCGGGGGCGACGGGGAGGGCCTGGTGTCCATCAAACGAGCGTAACGCTGCGCGACGCCTCGTGTGCTCTGCGTCCAGGTCGTGGCGTCCTCACCCCGCGCGCAGGGCCATCGTCATCGCCTCCACCGCCAGCAGCGGGGCCACATTGCGGTCCAGGGCGTCGCGGCAGGCGGCGATGGCCTCGATGCGGCGCAGGGTGGACTCCGGGGAGCCCGCCCCGGCGATGCGCTGGAGGGCGTCCTCGGCGTCCTCGTTGGCGATGGCCACGCGGGAGCCGAGCTGGAGGGCGAGCACGTCGCGGTAGAAGCCGGTGAGGTCGCCCAGGGCGACGTCGAGGCTGTCGCGCTGGGTGCGGGTGCGGCGCCGCTTCTGCATGTCCTCCAGGTCCTTCATCACCCCGGCCGTGCCGCGTGGCAGCCGGCCGCCCTGGGCGGCGCCGAGCGCGGCCTTCAGCTCGTCGGTCTCCTTGCCGTCCATCTCCTCGGCGAGCTGCTTGGCGTCCTCGGCGGCGGCGTCGACCAGCTCCTGGGCGGCCTTGAGGCAGCCGCCGACCTCCTCGATGCGCAGCGGCAGCTTCAGCACCGAGGCGCGGCGACGGCGGGCCTCGGGGTCGGTGGCCAGGCGCCGGGCGCGGTCGACATGTCCCTGGGTGGCGCGGGCGGCGGCCGCGGCGACCTCGGGCTCGACGCCGTCGCGGCGCACCAGCATGTCGGCGACGGCCGCGACCGGCGGGGTGCGCAGGTTCAGGTGGCGGCAGCGGGAGCGGATGGTCGGCAGCACGTCCTCGATGGAGGGCGCGCACAGCAGCCAGACCGTGCGCGGGGCGGGCTCCTCGACTGCCTTGAGGACCGCGTTGGCCGACTTCTCGTTCAGCCGCTCGGCGTCCTCGACCAGGATGATCTGCCAGCGGCCGTTCGCCGGGCTGGTGTACGACTTGCGGACCGTGTCCCGCATGTCCCTGACCAGGATCTCCGCGCCCACGGCCGCGACCGGGGACACGTCCGCGTGGGTGCCGAGCAGCGCGGTGTGGCAGCCGTCGCAGAAGCCGCAGCCGGGGGTGCCGCCGAGGGCGCGGTCGG
>NZ_WWKH01000429.1:0-1025 GCF_009865595.1 Streptomyces sp. SID1328
CACCAGCGGGCGTCCGCCGACGGCTCGGCGAGTACCCCGACACGAGGACGCCCTCCGAGCAGCCGGAGCAGGGTGGACTTGCCCGCGCCGTTGGCGCCGAGCAGCGCCCAGTGCTCACCGGGCCGGACGGTCAGCGAGACCTCCTGGAGCAGGGGCCGCCCGTCCCGGACGACGTGCGCGTCCTCGGCGCGCAGCACCTCACTCATCGCACCACCCGGTTCCCCGCGGACAGCACGGCGTGCACGGCGGCCGACGGGCCCTTGCCCGCCGCCAGCCGTGACGCCGTCGACCCGGCACTCGGCGAAGGCCGCCGTCCCGTCCTCGGTGAGGCCGAGGACCTCGACCGGGTGATCGGCGCCGGCCAGCGCGTGGGCGAACACGGTCACCGGGCCGGTGCCCGTGCCCTCGTAGTCGCCGACGCGGTCGCCGGCCTCCAGCGCAGCGGTGAAACGGTGCACACCCGGCGCCACCTCGTGCGCGGTCCAGTCGTGCAGCCGTACGGCGCCCTCGGCCAGGTAGGCCGCCCGGAACAGCTCGTACGCCTCCTTCGTCGTGGCCTCGCGCCCGCTGTCATCCGTGGCGTCCTGCACGATCCGCGCGAAGGCGGGCCGCATTCCCGGCGGCAGGTCGATCCCCGCGTGCCGGCCCTGGTCGCCGCCGCCCACAACCCCGTCCTGACCGGCCTGTTCACCGAGTTCGTCCCCGTGCTGCGGGAGGGCCTGGTCGCGCTGCTGGACCTCACCCGGCTGCGCGAGGCGGACCCCGCCACCGGGCACGACACCCACGCGGCCCTGGTCCACGCCGTCACTGAGGGGGCCGCGGACCGGGCCGCGGCTGTCCTCCTGACGGAGCTGGAGGGAACACTGGAGCTGCTGCGCGAACGGGGGTGAGGGCCGCGTCGGCACCCGGCCGCTGCTCCCCCTCCCGGCCGGCTTCCGGCAGGCTTCCGGTTCGGGCCCGGCCCGTGCGCCGTCACCCGCTCGGCGCAGCGGCCGGAATAGGGCCCGGCCCCGTGAGGTTGACCC
>NZ_WWKH01000430.1:0-884 GCF_009865595.1 Streptomyces sp. SID1328
TGTCGCTGGGCGCCCCGGTGGCCCCGGAGCCGCATCCCGAGCTGGACGACGCCCCGACCCAGCTCCATGTGGTCGCGGGCCCGGACGCGGGCGGGGTCCATCTGCTGCACGGCGGCCGGATAACGGTGGGCCGTTCCGCCGACGCCGACGTGCCCCTGGACGACCCGGACGTGTCCCGGCTGCACTGCGCGGTCACGGTCACCGCCGAGGGCCGGGTCTCGGTCGCCGACCTCGACTCCACCAACGGCACCACGCTGGACGGTGCCCGCGTCACCGGCCGCCCGCTGCGCTTCCCGTCGGGTGGTCTGCTCCGCCTGGGTGAATCCGCGCTCAGGGTGACCCCGTCGGGGGGACCCGGAGCGCGGCTGCGCACCGTGCCGGACGGCGAGGGCTGTGTCCGGGTGCCCCTCGGGGAGGACCCGGACGCCCGGAAAACCCCGGACTCCGCCCCGGCGCCGGCCGCGCCCGACGGCCCGACCGGGCACGGGTACGGCACCGCCGGCCGGATCGGCGCCGAGCGGGTGGAGCGTGCCGCCGTGCCCGAGCAGGGCCGGGCGCCCCGGATCGAGAGCCGGGTCCCGGACCACCTCACCGGCGGACACCGGGAGCACGACACCCACGCCGGCCACCGGCCCGACGACGCCCACCCCGACGAGCTGGACTCCCCCACCCGTAAGGGCACCCCCGTCCGGGGCACCGAGATGCCCGCCCGCCGCCGGGGCATAGGCGCCTGGGCCCGCAAGCTGACCGGCGGCCGGGACGAGCGCCTCCCCGCCGAGGAGGCGCCGTACGCCGAGGCGGCCCCCGTCGCGCTGCCCGAGGCGTTCCGGCGCCCGGAGACCTGGCCCGACCCGGCCGCGCTGATGCCGCTGTTCATCACCGTC
>NZ_WWKH01000431.1:0-3336 GCF_009865595.1 Streptomyces sp. SID1328
GGCCAGGTCCGCGAACCGGGGCACGACGGCCGCGGCCAGCTCGCCCGCCGTCTGCCGCAGGTCCAGCGTGCTGCCGATGTCGGCGCTGGCCTCGGAGAGGGTCGCCAGGTGCCGGTGCGCGGCCGCGATCTCTGCCGCCGCGAGGTGGCGGGCGGTGACGTCCACGACGGACACCGCGACGCCCAGGACCTTCCCGCGCCGGTCCTCGATCCGGTAGTACGACTCCGACCAGGCGTGGTCGTGGTCCGGGTCGGCCGGGACACGGCCGATGGTGCGGTGGTCGAGGATCGGCTCGCCGGTGCGCAGCACGCGCCGCATCGCGGCCTCGATGGCCTGCGTGTCCACGCCCGGCAGCGTGTCCTCCAGCCGCCGCCCGACCACGTCCCCCTCGGTCACCCCGTTCGCGGTGCTCAAGGCGTCGTTGATACGAATCCAGCGCAGCTCGGTGTCGAAGACGGCGAGGCCGACCGGTGACTGGTTGATCAGCAGCTCGGACAGGGCGAGGTCGCTCTCCACCCGGCGCACGGTGTCCACGTCGGCGGCGAGCGTCAGCCCGAGCACGTTCCCCTCGGGATCGTGCAGACGGCCCTTGCGGTATTCCACCGAACGGGTCGAACCGTCCTTGCACCGGGCGAGGAACACCCCCGCGAAACTGGTGCCCACCTGGGCCTGCCGGAACAGCTCGCGGATGCGCTGCGCGTCCTCGGGAAACGCCACCAGCTCGGCCATCGACCTGCCGAGCGCCTCGGTCGCGTCGTAGCCGAACAACTGCTCGGCCTCGGGGCTCCACAGGACGATGCGGCCCCCGGCGTCCGTGACCAAGGCGGAGGCGTGCAGCAGGTCGAGCAGACCGCCGGACACCCTGACCGCCCGGTCCTCGGCCTGTTCGGGCCCGTGCTCCCACGAGTCCTTGGCAGCCATACCTGTCGCCTTCCCGTCGACCGCCCCGGTACGAGTACACGGAACGCGTCTTTTGCATCAGCTCATACCACTATGCCGTGTGCCCCTGATCCGCTCCTGCCCGATCGGATCGGGGTATCAGGCCGACCGGACCCTGGTACGCGCCTTGTGTTAGCGTGAAACTTTTGCACGGTAGTGACGGTCGGTGACCCCGCCCGTCCGGTCGCCGTACCTCGTCCTACCGGGCCTTCCTCGGTACGCCCCCTCTTGCGGAAGGCTTGTCATGAACCACCCGGACCCCGCCGAGTCGCAGCCGTCGGTCACCTCCTTCGCCGACCTGGACCTGCCGCCCGCGGTGCAGCGCAAGCTCGCCGAACTGGACGTGCGCGAGCCCTTCCCGATCCAGGCGGCCACGATCCCCGACGCCCTCGCCGGCCGCGACATCCTGGGACGCGCCCGCACCGGCTCCGGCAAGACCCTCGCCTTCGGCCTCCCCCTGCTCGCGCGTACGGCGGGCCGCCGGGCGGAATCCAAGCAGCCGCTGGCCCTGATCCTGGTACCCACCCGTGAGCTGGCCCAGCAGGTGTGCGCATCGCTCACCCCGTACGCCGACGCGCTGGGGCTGCGGATGGCCGCGGTGGTCGGCGGCATGTCCATCGGCCGCCAGATCGCCGCGCTGCGCGAGGGCGCCGAGGTCGTCGTCGCCACCCCCGGCCGGCTGCACGACCTCATCGAGCGCAAGGCGTGCCGTCTGGGCCGGGTCCGGATCACGGTCCTCGACGAGGCCGACCAGATGTGCGACATGGGCTTCCTGCCGCAGGTCACCGAGGCGCTGGAGCAGGTGCGGCCCGACGGTCAGCGCCTGCTGTTCTCCGCGACCCTGGACGGCGATGTCGACGGCCTGGTCCGCGACCACCTCCAGGACCCGGCCTCGCACTCGGTCGACCCCTCGGCGGGCGCGGTCACGACCATGGACCACCACGTCCTGGTCGTGCACGGGCCGGACCGGTACGCCGTGACCACGGAGATCGCCGCGCGCGAGGGCCGGGTGCTGCTGTTCCTGGACACCAAGCACGGCGTCGACCAGCTCACCCGGCACCTGCGGGCCAGCGGGGTGCACGCGGCGGCCCTGCACAGCGGCAAGTCCCAGCCGCAGCGCACCCGTACCCTCGCGCAGTTCAAGGACGGGCAGATCACCACGCTGGTGGCGACCAACGTCGCGGCGCGCGGCCTCCACATCGACGACCTCGACCTCGTGGTCAACGTCGACCCGCCCGCCGACGCCAAGGACTACCTGCACCGCGCCGGCCGCACCGCGCGCGGCGGCGGCTCGGGCAGCGTGGTGACACTGGTGCTGTCGGGCCAGCGGCGCGAACTGAGCAAGGTGACGTCGGAGGCCGGAGTCGAGCCGACGGTCACCAAGGTGCGCTCCGGCGAGGCCGCGCTCACCCGCATCACCGGCGCCCGCAGGCCCTCCGGCACCCCGCTCGACGGCGGCCCGTCCTCCCGCCCCAAGAACACCAACGCGCCGTTCCGCGGCATGGGCTCCAGCAAGGACACGTCCGGGGGCCCGCCGTCGGCGAGGACCCGGTCGTAGAAGGCAGCACGGCCGAGCGAAAGTTGGTCGCTCTGTACGGCAGGAACGGCCGGACCTGCGCGGCGGTCGGCATCAACATGGTTCGCGCCCTGCGCGGCTACCGAGCACAGGTCGCCGCGGCGGCCCCCCTTCTCACTGGGAGTGCGGCATGAGCGACACCCTTAGGGCCGGTGTGATCGGCCTGGGCATGATCGGCGGCGGTGTGGCCGTCAGCCTGGCCCGCAGCGGACGCATCCCCGCGGTCTACGACGTCCGCCCGGACGCCGCCGCGGACCTGGCCGGCGTACCCGATCCGCTCGGCTCACCCGCCGAGGTGGCCGAGGCGTCCGACGTCGTGATGGTCGCGGTGGTCAACGCCGACCAGGCCCGCGAGGTCATCGGCGGCAACGACGGCCTGCTGCGGGCGGCCCGGCCGGGACTGACCGTCGTCCTGCTCGCCACCGTCGCCCTGCCGGTCGTCCACGAACTAGCGGCGCTGTGTGCCGAGTTCGGCGTGGGCTTCCTCGACTGTGGGGTGACCCCGGGCGACAAGGCCGCCGAGAACGGTATGGTCGCCATCCTCGGAGGCGAGCAGAAGACCGTGGACGCGGCCCTGCCCGTCCTCGTGGACTGGGCGAGGAAGGTGGTGCACTGCGGCCCGTCCGGCGCCGGCATGGCCACCAAGATCGCCCGCAATGTCGTCACGTACGGCAGTTGGCGCACGGTCGCCGAGGCCGCCGCGCTGGCCCGCGCCGCCGCCGTGGACCCGGCCCGGCTCGCCGAGGTCATCGACGCGGCCGACCCCGAGGGCCGCACCCTGCTGCAACTACTGCGCATGCAGGGCGCCGACGGCGTGCTGC
>NZ_WWKH01000043.1:0-2116 GCF_009865595.1 Streptomyces sp. SID1328
TGCCGACGGGGGAGCCGACCCCGCCCCCGGTGACCTCCGCGCCGCCCGAGCCGCCCGCGTCGACCCCGCCGCCGCCGGACACCGAGCCACCGTCGGCCGAGCCGTCGTCCTCGGCCCACGAGGACCCCGCCCCGCAGCTCGGCGGACGGGTTCCGGTGCCCGCCGTACGGGCCGCGGCGTGAGCCGTGAAACGGGCGCCGGAAGGGGGTTGACGAGCCGGTTTGCCTTCAGGGGTGGGGGGTGCGTATGGTGGTAGATCGTTTGATCCCATTTGCCCGGCGCCATCGCAGAGCGCGCCGTGTGGCGCGTACTCTCCCTTGCCGTGACGGACCGCATTGAGGCGGTTGTGTTGTGCGAATCACGGAGTTGACGGGCGCGTGCCGAGAGACTCCGGAAGGTTTCGCATTCGCATGTCCGTTTCCAGTACTGACCAGTTCGTCGCGCCCGAGGACGGGGACGCCCCCGTCGACGGGACGAACGAGGTCACCGCTGTCGTCGAGGCCGACGACACCACCGACACCACCCCCGAGATCACCTTCGCCGACCTCGGTCTCCCCGAGGGCATCGTGCGCAAGCTCGCCCAGAACGGTGTCACCACCCCCTTCCCGATCCAGGCCGCGACCATCCCGGACGCCCTGGCCGGCAAGGACATCCTCGGCCGTGGCCGTACCGGCTCCGGCAAGACCCTCTCCTTCGGTCTGCCCACCCTGGCCACGCTGGCCGGCGGCCGCACCGAGAAGAAGCGCCCGCGCGCCGTCATCCTGACGCCGACCCGCGAGCTGGCGATGCAGGTCGCCGACGCCCTCCAGCCCTACGGCGACGTGCTCGGCCTGAAGATGAAGGTCGTCTGCGGCGGCACCTCGATGGGCAACCAGATCTACGCCCTCGAGCGCGGTGTCGACGTCCTCGTCGCCACTCCGGGCCGCCTGCGCGACATCATCAACCGCGGCGCCTGCTCGCTGGAGGACGTCCAGATCGCGGTCCTCGACGAGGCCGACCAGATGTCCGACCTGGGCTTCCTGCCCGAGGTCACCGAGCTGCTCGACCAGGTCCCGGCCGGCGGCCAGCGCATGCTGTTCTCCGCGACCATGGAGAACGAGATCTCCACGCTGGTCAAGCGCTACCTGAACGACCCGGTCGTGCACGAGGTCGACAGCGCCCAGGGCAACGTCACGACCATGTCGCACCACATCCTCATCGTGAAGCCCAAGGACAAGGCGCCGGTCACCGCCGCGATCGCCTCCCGCAAGGGCCGCACGATCATCTTCGTCCGCACCCAGCTCGGTGCCGACCGCATCGCCGAGCAGCTCCGCGAGTCGGGCGTGAAGGCCGACGCGCTGCACGGCGGCATGACCCAGGGCGCCCGTACCCGGACGCTGGCCGACTTCAAGGACGGCTACGTCAACGCGCTCGTCGCCACCGACGTCGCCGCGCGCGGCATCCACGTCGACGGCATCGACCTGGTCCTCAACGTCGACCCGGCGGGCGACCACAAGGACTACCTGCACCGCTCCGGCCGTACCGCCCGTGCGGGCCGTTCCGGCACGGTCGTCTCGCTGTCCCTGCCGCACCAGCGCCGCCAGATCTTCCGGCTGATGGAGGACGCGGGCGTCGACGCCGCGCGCCACATCATCCAGGGGGCCGGCGCGTTCGAGCCCGAGGTCGCCGAGATCACCGGCGCCCGGTCCATGACCGAGGTGCAGGCCGAGTCCGCGGGCAACGCCGCGCAGCAGGCCGAGCGCGAGGTCGCCGGGCTGGTCAAGGAGCTGGAGCGCGCCCAGCGCCGCGCCGGTGAGCTGCGCGAGGAGGCCGACCGCCTGGTGGCGCGGGTCGCCCGCGAGCGCGGTGAGGACCCGGAGGCCGCCGTGGCCGAGGCGCAGGCGACCGCCGAGCAGGCCGTGGCCGAGGCGACCGCCGAGGCCGAGCGTCCGGCCGCCCGCGAGCCCGAGCGCGACGAGCGCCCGGCGGGCCGCCGTTCCTTCGACCGCGACCGTGGCGAGCGCCGCGACGACCGTGGCGGCCGTGGCTTCGAGCGCCGTGACGACCGTGGCGGCCGTGGTTTCGAGCGTCGTGACGACCGTGGTGGCCGTTCCTTCGAGCGCCGTGACGACCGTGG
>NZ_WWKH01000432.1:0-604 GCF_009865595.1 Streptomyces sp. SID1328
CGCGCCGAGGTCCTCACCCCCGGCAGCAGCCACGCCCGGCGCTGGCAGGAGCGGTGCGGTGCCGACCGGGCCCGCATCCGCACCGTCCATCCGGGCATGGACGCCGCCCGGTTCGCCGAGGTCGGCGAGGCGCCCGACCGCGCCGACGCGGACACGCTGGTGTGGGTCGGCAGGATCGAGCCCGGCCGGGACCTGGTCTCGCTGCTGCACGCCTTCGCCGAGGTCCGCAAGGAGGAGCCGCACACGCGGCTGCGCATCGTGGGCGTGCCCGTCGGGGCCGAGGGGGAGGCGTACCTCGCGCAGTGCCGGGCGCTGGCCGCCCAGCTCTTCCCGGACGAGGCGGAGGGGCTGCACGCCGTGGGGGACAACCCCGTGTCGTTCACCGAGGTGGGGGCGCCGGAGGCGCCGACGCTGCCGGACGCGTACGCCGCCGGGGCCGTGGTCGTGCTGTCCAGCGTGGTCGAGGGGTTCCCGGTCAGCCTGGCCGAGGCGATGTTCTGCGGCCGGGCGACGGTGTCCACGGACGTGGGCGCGGTGGTGGAGGTCATCGGGGGCACCGGGCTGGTCGTACCGCCGCGCAACCCGCGGGCGCTCGCGGAGGCGT
>NZ_WWKH01000433.1:0-349 GCF_009865595.1 Streptomyces sp. SID1328
GAGCCAGCGGGTCAAGGCGCTGGAGCAGCGCACCGGCCGGGTGCTGCTCCAGCGCACCAAGCCGGTCCGGCCGACCGACTCCGGCGCGGTCCTGGTGCGGTACGCCCGCCAGCTCGCCCGGCTGGAGCGGGACGCGCGGGACGAGCTGGGGATGAGCGGCGCCGGCGAGCCGACGCGGGTGTCGGTCGCGGTGAACGCCGACTCCCTGTCGACCTGGTTCCTGGACGCGCTCACCGAGGTGCCGGGGCTCAGTTTCGAGCTGCGCCGGGAGGACGAGGACCACACCGCCGCGCTGCTGCGCGAGGGCCTGGTGATGGCGGCGGTGTCGGGGTCGGCGGAGCCGGTGCCC
>NZ_WWKH01000434.1:0-959 GCF_009865595.1 Streptomyces sp. SID1328
ACGCCCTGCGGCGCCGGGCCGCGCAGGCGGGCCGGGAGGCCGGACGGCGCGCGGCGCGGCTGCGGACGGCGGCCGGGACACGGGCCCGGCGCGGCTGGTCTGCGGTGCAGTCGCGCCGCCCGCTCGACCCGGATCTGGTGGTGTACTCGGCGTCCTCGCACCGGGGCATGCTCGGCGACCCGGCGGCGGTGTACCGGGCAGCCGGGGTGATCGCTCCCCAGCTGCGCGGGGTGTGGGTGGTGCGGGACGAGGAGACCGCGGCGACCCTGCCCCCGGACACCGAGTACGTGCTGCTGGGCTCGCGGCGCTATCTGGAGGTCACCGCGCGGGCGGCGTTCTTCGTCAACGACGTCAACTGGCCCGGCGCGCTGGTCAAGCGGCCCGGTGCCACGCACATCCAGACCCACCAGGGCACACCGCTGAAGTACCTGGGCGCCGATCTGCTGGACCGGCCCGGCGCCCGGCTCGGTTTCGACGTGCCCCGGATGCTGCGCCGGGCGGACCGCTGGGACTACGGCCTGGTCGGGAGCCGGTACGCGGAGCTGGTGTGGGAGCGGGCCTTCCCCTGCCACTTCACCTCGGTCCGCACCGGCAGCCCGCGCAACGACGTCCTGGTGGGCGCGGGCGCCTCGCGGGGCCGGGAGTTCCGCCGCAGGCACGGCATCCCCGAGGACCACACGGTGGTGCTCTACGCCCCGACCCGGCGCGACCACGTCCGGGGCGGCCACGTGGACCGGCTGGACCTGGCGGCGTTCGCTGCCGGCCTGGGCGAGGGACATACGCTGGTGGTGCGGCTGCATCCGTCGCTGGCTAACGGCCCGGCGCGCGGGGCGGGCCTGGCGGAGCTGGCCCGGCGCGGGGTGGTGGTCGACGCGACGGACGAGCCGGACGCGGCGGAGGTGATGCTGGCCTCGGACGCGCTGGTCACGGACTACTCGTCGATCATGTTCGACTACGCC
>NZ_WWKH01000435.1:0-2064 GCF_009865595.1 Streptomyces sp. SID1328
TCGGCGCCCAGCCAGTGCTGGACCAGGAAGGTGCCGTGGAAGCCGACGAACAGCGTCCAGAAGGTGATCTTGCCGAGCCGCTCGTCCAGCATCTTGCCGGTGAACTTGGGCCACCAGAAGTGGAAGCCGGCGAACATCGCGAAGACGACCGTACCGAAGACCACGTAGTGGAAGTGCGCCACCACGAAGTACGTGTCCGAGACGTGGAAGTCCATCGGGGGCGAGGCCAGGATGACGCCGGTCAGACCTCCGAAGAGGAATGTCACGAGGAAGCCGGTCGTCCAGAGCATCGGTGTCTCGAAGGAGACCGAGCCCTGCCACATGGTGCCGATCCAGTTGAAGAACTTGACGCCTGTGGGAACCGCGATCAGGAACGTCATGAAGGCGAAGAACGGCAGCAGCACACCGCCGGTCACATACATGTGGTGCGCCCACACCGTCACCGAGAGTCCGGCGATCGCGATCGTGGCCGCGACCAGGCCCATGTAGCCGAAGATCGGCTTACGGGAGAACACCGGGATGATCTCGGTGACGATGCCGAAGAACGGCAACGCGATGATGTACACCTCTGGATGGCCGAAGAACCAGAAGAGGTGCTGCCACAGCAGGGGCCCGCCGTTGGCCGCTTCGAAGATGTGGGCGCCGAACTTGCGGTCCGCCTCCAGCGCCAGCAGCGCCGCCGCGAGCACGGGGAAGGCGAAGAGGACCAGCACGCTGGTCAGCAGCACGTTCCACACGAAGATCGGCATGCGGAACATCGTCATGCCCGGAGCGCGCATGCAGATGATGGTGGTGATGAAGTTGACCGCGCCCAGGATCGTGCCGAAGCCGGAGAAGGCCAGGCCCATGATCCACAGATCACCGCCGACACCGGGGGAGCGGACCGCGTCCGTCAGCGGCGAGTAGGCGAACCAGCCGAAGTCGGCCGCGCCCTGCGGAGTGATGAAGCCGCTGACCGCGATGAGCGAGCCGAACAGGTAGAGCCAGTAGGCCAGCATGTTCAGCCGGGGGAACGCCACGTCGGGCGCGCCGATCTGCAGCGGCATGATCCAGTTCGTGAACCCCGCGAACAGCGGGGTGGCGAACATCAGCAGCATCACGGTGCCGTGCATCGTGAACGCCTGGTTGTACTGCTCGTTGGAGATGATCTGGATTCCGGGGCGCGCCAGCTCTGCCCGGATGAGCAGCGCCATCACGCCGCCGACCAGGAAGAACCCGAAGGACGTCGACAGATACAGCGTGCCGATCACCTTGTGGTCGGTGGTCGTCAGCCACTTGACGACGACATTGCCGGGCTGCCTCCGGTGGATGAGAAGCTCGTTCTCGCTCGAGTCCTCAGCCGCCGGCTCGGGCTGATTGATGATTGTCACAGGTCCCGCTTCTCCTGGTGCTCGAGTTCCACCCGCGCCGTGGCGTCAATGACGGCCATCCTTGCGGTTCGCGCCGGACCCCGGCTTCCTGAGCGGCCGACACGCCGCCGATCGGGGGGTTTTGACACCCGGATGGAGTAGTGGGCCCGCTCTGTGCTCCCGACCTGGCGGACACCGCCGCGGGCGATCCCGGCCGGCCGTGGCGGGGGGGACTGTCCGCCCCGGTCATTCGTTGACTAGCGTACGGTCCGCCCCGCCCGCACCGGCCGGGGCGGGACGGAGGACATCTTGCCGAGCCTGACCCTGGGCCCCCTGCTGCGCTACGTCGACGGCTCGTCCGCGACCGTCTGGGTCGAGACGAGCGGCCCCTGCACCGCGGAGGTGCGCTGCTCCGACGGCGCCAAGGGCACCGCGCACACCTTCCACATAGCGGGCCACCACTACGCCCTGATACCGGTGACCGGTCTCACCCCCGGCACCGAGGCGGAGTACGAGGTGCTGCTGGAGAGCGAGTCCGTGTGGCCGCCGGCCGACTCGTCCTTCCCGCCGTCCCGCATTCGCGTCCCCGGCCCCGAGGACGGCCTGAAGGTTGCCTTCGGCTCCTGCCGCTGGGCCGCGCCGCCCGCCGACGGCGGCCACGACCCGGCCGGTCCGGACGCCCTCGACACCCTCGCCACCCGGCTCGCCGCGGGCG
>NZ_WWKH01000436.1:0-25539 GCF_009865595.1 Streptomyces sp. SID1328
AGCGTGCTGCTGACGGCCGCGGTCCGCGCCATCCGGGCCGGCGACCTGGCCGCCACCACCCCGCTGAAGGCGCCCGGCCCGCAGCCGGCCGGCGGCGAGCTCCCCCGCACCAGCCCCGCCGACACCCTGGCCACCATGCAGGCGGCCGTCATGACCGGCGAGGCCGTGTGGATCGGCTATGTCAACGCCGACGGCGCCGCCAGCCAGCGCGTCGTCGCCCCCATCCGCGTCGAGGGCGGTTTCGTCACCGCCTACGACCACACCGCCGACGAGGTCCGCACCTACCCCCTGCACCGGATCACCGGGGTGGCCGAGCTGGCGGAGGACTGACCGCGAGGACCTGCCCTCCGGCCCCCGTACCGGGCGCGCATCAGGCACACTGGAGGTTTGGCCGCGCGGAAGGATGGCACACGTGAACGGTCCGCTGATCGTCCAGTCCGACAAGACCCTGCTCCTGGAAGTCGACCACGAGCGGGCCGACGAATGCCGTCGGGCCATCGCGCCCTTCGCGGAGCTGGAACGGGCCCCGGAGCACATCCACACCTACCGGCTCACCCCGCTCGGCCTGTGGAACGCGCGAGCCGCCGGGCACGACGCCGAGCAGGTCGTCGACGCGCTGGTGCAGTACAGCCGGTATCCCGTGCCGCACGCCCTGCTGGTCGACATCGCCGAGACCATGGACCGGTACGGCCGGCTCACCCTGAGCAAGCACCCGGCGCACGGGCTGGTGCTCACCACCACCGACCGTCCGGTGCTGGAGGAGATCCTGCGCTCCAAGCGGGTCACCCCCCTGGTCGGCAACCGGATCGACCCGGACACCGTCGCCGTGCACCCCTCCGAGCGGGGGCAGATCAAGCAGACCCTGCTCAAGCTGGGCTGGCCCGCCGAGGACCTCGCCGGATACGTGGACGGCGAGGCGCACCCGATCGACCTGCGCGAGGACGGCTGGGCGCTGCGTCCCTACCAGAAGCAGGCCGTGGAGAACTTCTGGCACGGCGGCAGCGGTGTCGTGGTGCTGCCCTGCGGTGCGGGCAAGACGCTGGTCGGCGCCGGGGCGATGGCGCAGGCCGGGTCGACCACGCTGATCCTGGTCACCAACACCGTCTCCGCGCGGCAGTGGAAGCACGAGCTGGTGAAGCGGACCTCGCTGACCGAGGACGAGATCGGCGAGTACAGCGGCACCAAGAAGGAGATCCGGCCGGTCACCATCGCCACCTATCAGGTGCTGACCACCCGCCGGAAGGGTGTCTACCCGCACCTCGAACTCTTCGACTCCCGTGACTGGGGTCTGATCGTGTACGACGAGGTCCATCTGCTGCCCGCTCCCGTCTTCAAGTTCACCGCCGATCTCCAGGCCCGCCGCCGCCTCGGTCTGACCGCGACCCTGGTGCGCGAGGACGGGCGCGAGTCCGACGTGTTCTCCCTGATCGGGCCCAAGCGGTTCGACGCGCCGTGGAAGGAGATCGAGGCGCAGGGCTACATCGCGCCCGCCGACTGCGTCGAGGTCCGAGTGAACCTCACCGACTCCGAGCGGCTCGCCTACGCCACCGCCGAGACCGAGGACAAGTACCGCTTCTGTGCCACCACCGCGACCAAGCGGAAGGTCACGGAGGCGATCGTGCGCCGGTTCGCCGGGCAGCAGATCCTCGTGATCGGCCAGTACATCGACCAGCTGGACGAGCTGGGCGAGCATCTGAACGCGCCCGTGATCAAGGGCGAGACATCCAACGCCCAGCGGGAGAAGCTCTTCGACGCCTTCCGCGAGGGCGAGATCAGCGTGCTGGTCGTCTCCAAGGTGGCCAACTTCTCCATCGACCTGCCCGAGGCCACCGTCGCCGTCCAGGTGTCCGGCACCTTCGGCTCCCGGCAGGAGGAGGCCCAGCGGCTCGGCCGGGTGCTGCGGCCCAAGGCGGACGGCCACCGGGCGCACTTCTACTCGGTCGTCGCCCGCGACACGATCGACCAGGACTTCGCGGCCCACCGCCAGCGCTTCCTCGCGGAACAGGGCTACGCCTACCGGATCGTCGACGCCGACGAGATCCTCGCGGAGGGCACCAAGGAGAACTAGGACCCGGCTACGGGTCCCCGAGGGCGCCCCCGTATCTGCGGTGGACGCCCGCCTCCTCGCCGTACTCGCCGAGTATGACCACGCCGAAGGCGGCCTGCGCGTAGACCTTGATCGCGCGCAGGGCCTCGCCCAGGATGTGGCGGTGGCCGCCGCCGGCCACCGCGGTGGCTCCGGACGGACGGGGTGGGGCGGGGTGAAGGGTCGCTGCGCTCATGTCTCCATGGTGAGACTTCCGGCACAAGTCCGGAATACACCCACGGACCGGTTCTCAAAGCGGTCCCTCTGCACCCGTGGGTGGAGCCCGCCCCTGTACCCCGCCGCCCGAACCCCCTAGGGGTAGGCGCTCAGGACCCGTCCGCGTGCACGGCGTAGACGTACCGCTTCCCCGGGTACTCGCTCAGGTTCCAGATCACCGACTCGGCGAACGACCAGCCCGAGGCGCCGCTGGTGTGGTAGCTGAGGTCCTCGCAGCCGATGGCCAGGTTGCACACCGTGCTCGCGGTCGAGGCGCCCGAGGTGAAGGTGCGCAGCGCGCCCGCGCCGGAGGGGCCGTTGCTGACCGAGAGATAGTGCTTGCTGTTGCGGGAGACGATGCCCTGGATCTTCTTCTGGGCGACCGTGACCGCCTCGCTCGGCGTGCCCGAGGACAGCGAGCGGGTGGTGTAGTCGAGGTTCCAGCGCACGACCTTCGGCGTGGTGGTGGGCGCGCCCGTACCGGTCCACGAGGTGCCCGAGTAGTCGACCGCGCCCTCCTCGGAGTACTCGCTCACCACCAGGCTGTCCGGGGTGCTGGCGCGGTCGAGGCCGATCGCCGAGTAGCGCAGGTACTTGCCGGTGTTGTCGTACGCGCCGCTCTGCGGGAGCACGTACGAGTAGCCGTAGCCGTAGTAGGTGCTGTCGACCAGGCCGCAGAAGTCGGTCTGGGTGGTGTCGACCTGGAAGAGGGTGTTGAGGTCGAAGACCCTGAGGCCCTTGTAGGTGTCGACGACGTACAGCAGGTTGCCGTACCAGAGGATGCCGCCGGCGTGCTTGCGTATGGGGTTGAAGGAGAACTCGCCGGTGGCCGTCTTCACCGGCTCGACCAGCAGGACGTGGCGGTAGGTGGGTGCGGAGGCGGAGTTGTAGTTGACGAAGGTGAGCCGCAGGCCCTTGTCGAGGGGGTAGTTGTCGGTGCCGTTATCGTCCGGGTCGGTCTCGAAGTACCAGGAGACCAGGACGGCCTTGTTGCTGCCGCCGTCGGGGTAGACACCGTTGCCGTAGGCGTCGGCGCTGGTGGTGACGCCCTGCGGAATCCAGTAGTCGACGGCCTGGTCGCCGCTGTCCCAGGTGAAGCCGGCCTCGAACGCCTGGGACGTGCCCGGCGCGCTGGTGAGGCGGGTGGCCTTGCGGTTGGTGTCGGCGAGGACGGCGGTCGCGTCCACCTTGGTGAGCTTGGCCGCCAGGCCCGCGTTCAGGTCGGCGAACTCGCCGTAGGAGTTGCCCGTACGGGTGGTGAGGGCGAACTGCGCCGGGTCGATGGTCGCGGCGTGCGCGACGGAGGGGGCGAGGACGGCCCCGGCCGCTCCGGCGAACGGTGCGGCGGCGATTCCCCGGAGGATACTTCTGCGCGTCATGGACATGGCGGCGAACGTATGTCCTACATGATCAGCCGCACAAGCACGGGCGTTCGTCTTCGGAGCGGGTCCGGGCGGGACGGGGACGCGCCCGGATATTCATTGGCCCCGCCCCACCCACCCCGCCTACAATCTCCGCTCTTGCCCGCCTCCCCTCGGAGTGCCGCCGCCCGGCCGGTAACCGGACGGCACCCTTCAGGCCGTATCCGGCCTCGTGACCACGCAGCAGGTACAACCGGAGGCACTCCCTTGTCCGCGACCGCGCCCGACCCGCTCGACGACCCCCGCGCCCCCCTGACCCGCGAACGCACCCACCTGTCCGACTCACGGGCCGCCCTGCGCGCCATGCGGGAGGACGTGGAGGCGCTGGACATCAAGGACGTCGCCGCGAACTGGGTCAACGCCCAGGTGCTGACCCGCCAGATCGACGAACGGATCAAGGCGCTGGCCGACCTCAGCGACACCCCGCTGTTCTTCGGCCGGCTCGACTACCTGCACGCGCCGGGGGCGGAGCAGGCCGAGGGGGCCGAGGGCGAGCGGTTCTACATCGGGCGCAGGCATGTGCACGACGCGGACGGCGACCCGATGGTCATCGACTGGCGCGCCCCGGTGTCGCAGCCGTTCTACCGGGCGTCCAAGAAGGACCCGATGGACGTCGGGCTGCGCCGCCGCTTCGGCTACACCGGCGGCGAGCTGACCGCGTACGAGGACGAGCACCTGTCGGACCCCTCGGAGACGGCGGCCACCAGCAAGCTGCTCCAGCAGGAGATCGAGCGGCCGCGCGTCGGCCCGATGCGGGACATCGTCGCCACCATCCAGCCCGAGCAGGACGAGATCGTCCGCAGCGGGCTCGGCGGCACGGTGTGCGTGCAGGGAGGCCCCGGTACGGGCAAGACGGCGGTCGGTCTGCACCGGGTCGCCTATCTGCTCTACGCGCACCGGGAACGGCTCGCCCGCACCGGCACCCTGGTCATCGGGCCGAACCGGTCCTTCCTCCACTACATCGAGCAAGTGCTGCCCGCACTCGGTGAGTTGAGCGTGCAGCAGGCCACCGTGGACGATCTCGTGGCCCATGTCGAGGTGCGCGGCACGGACGAGGCGCGGGCCGCCGTGCTCAAGGGCGACGCCCGGATGGCCGAGGTGCTGCGCCGGGCGCTGTACGCGCAGGTGACGATGCCGGCCGAGCCGGTCATGGTGGTGCGCGGCTCGCGCCGCTGGCGGGTCCCGGCGTACGAACTGGAGGAGATCGTGCGCGAGTTGCTGGGCCGCGAGATCCGGTACGGCGCCGCCCGCGAGGCTTTGCCGCAGCGGATCGCCCACGCGGTGCTGGTGCAGATGGAGCGGGCCGGGGAGGCACCGGACGACCGGGTGCAGGACGCGGTCGCGCGCAACAGCGCGGTCAAGGCCGCCGTGAAGGCCGTCTGGCCGCCCGCCGATCCGGCCAGGCTGGTGCTGCGGCTGCTGTCCGACGGGGAGTTCCTCGCCGAGCACGCGGCCGGAATCCTGGACGAGGACGAGCAGAAGGCCGTGCTCTGGGCCAAGCCGGTGCGGAGCGTGAAGTCGGCCAAGTGGTCCTCCGCCGACGCGGTGCTGATCGACGAGGCGGCCGACCTGATCCAGCGCACGCACTCACTGGGCCATGTCGTGCTGGACGAGGCGCAGGACCTCTCGCCCATGCAGTACCGCGCGGTCGGCCGCCGCTGCACCACCGGCAGCGCGACCGTCCTCGGTGACCTCGCGCAGGGCACCACCCCCTGGGCGACCCGGAGCTGGGAGGAAGCGCTGGCCCATCTCGGCAAGAGCGAGGGCGTGATCGAGGAGCTGACGGCCGGTTTCCGCGTCCCCACGGACGTGATCACGTACGCCTCCCGGCTGCTCCCCCACATCGCGCCCGGTCTCACCCCGGTCGCCTCCGTCCGGGAGAACCCCGGTTTCTTCGAGGTGCGCGCCGTGGACGGGGTGGCCGACGTGGTGTCCGCCTGCGAGGAGTTGCTGCGCAACGAGGGCTCGACGGGTCTGATCGCCGCCGACGCCCGCGTGCCCGCCCTCGCCGAGGCCCTGGCGGCGGCCGGGATCGCCTTCCTCGCGCCCGGCGAGGAGACCACCGAGGAGACCCGGCTGACCCTGGTCCCGGCCTCACTCGCCAAGGGCCTGGAGTACGACTACGTGGTGCTGGACGAGCCGCGCGCCGTGGTGGACGGCGAGCCCGACGAACGCACGGGCCTGCGGCGGTTGTACGTGGCGCTGACCCGAGCGGTGTCGGGGCTGATCGTGGCGCACACCGGGCCGCTGCCCGAGCAGCTCACGGGCGGAGCGGCTGGGTAGGGTGCTGGGTCCGTTCCCTGCGACTCCGCCGGCGCCCAGTACCGGGTCATGTTCCCGGGCGACCAGGGCTGCGAGGACGGGGACTACCCGGCGAGCCCCGAGGACAGCGCGGACAGGATCAGCCGCTGCCTGCGCCCCATCCGCTGACCCCGTGGCTCCTTCGTTGTCAGCCCCTGCTGCCATCATGCTGCCGTGGCAGCCGCACCTGATCAGCGTCCCTCCGAGGTCACTCTCGCATTCCTGCGCTCTGCGTTCCCGCAGGAATGGCGCGAGCCGGCGCTCGGCCACAAGGCCGTCACAGCGTGGGAGGAGGAGCACCATGTGGTCCTTCCGGAGCCGTACAGGACCTTCGTCGCCGAGATCAGCAACGGGTCCGGCCTCGGCCCCGCCGGTGACGGCGGTCTCCAGCCGCTCGGCGGGCTGCCTGACGCATGGTCCGACCTCGGTCCGCGGGTGCCGGGGGAGCCGTTCCCCCTGGCGGCGGCCTGGAACTGGGAGGACGACGAGACCGTCGACCCCGAGGGCCCGGATGCTCGGATCGATGCCGCGTTCAACAACGGGTCCGTCGTCCTCGGGTCCGAGGACGGGCAGTCGTTCTGGCTCCTGGTGACCACCGGCCCCCGGCGCGGCGAGGTGTGGATGGTCGCCGATGTCGGCGCCGTCCCGGTACCCGGCGACCAGGCATGGGGCTTCGAGGAATGGGTGCGGCGCTGGCACACCGGCGACGCGTGGTGGGACTGACCTCCCGGTCCGGCGGAGTGCCGGAGCCCGCGGCGGGCAAGGACCACCGTACGGTCGGCGGGCCGGCCCGTGCGCGTCTCCTCCGCGCCCCCCAGGGGGATCACGCGCCCCGACCCACCCCTACGGCTCCAGCCCCCTCCGCCCCTCGCCCGACGCGAAGCCCAGCCACGTATGCCGGTTGCCCGCCCAGCACCAGCCGACCTTGGGGGCGTCACGCCGCTCGCGTCCGTCCCGGCCGGTGCCGTTGCTGATCCAGAGTGCCGGGGTGCGGGCGTCCAGCGTGCCCGTGGGTTTGCGCAGCCGGGAGCCGATGGTCATGAAGCAGTGATTGCGCTCCAGTACGTCCGGCCGCTGGAGCACCCAGTGGATGCCCTCGGTCAGCAGCAGCGGCGTACGGGACGCGGCGGTGAGCGCCGGAAGTGCCTCGTCCGGGCTCCAGTTGGCCATGTCGTCGCCCCGGTCGACCCCGCCGACCAGGTACAGCGGGGTGTCCGGCAGGCCGATGGTGTCGAGCGGCGCGAAGAGGTCGACGTCGGTCATGTCGGTGACGACGAACCCGGCCTTGTCCCGGCGCCGGAGCAGCGGCGCGAGTACGGAGGCGGGGGCGAGGTCGGGACGGACGGCGAGGAGGAAGTCGCCGTCCCCGGCCCCCTCCGCCGCCGCCCGGACCTCGGCGGCCGACAGCCCCGCGATCTCGTGCACCCCCAGCTCGAGCAGCCGCTCGGCCTGCGTACTCAGCGGGGTGAGGGTCTGCGTGGTCTCGGACACGATGCTCCCAACGACAGCGGTGTGCACGGGCGCAGGCCCAACGAACCGCCCGCCCGGAACATTCCCGGCAGGACCGCCTACTCGCCGTCGAGCATCCCCCGCCACACCCCGACGGCGTCGGCGCACACCGGGCCGGCCCACCCCTGCGGCCGGGCCGCGCCACCGATGTGGAAGGCGTCGATACCGGCGGACCGCAGCTCCGGCACATGCTCCAGCCGGAGCCCCCCGCCGACCATGATGCGCGGCTCGTATCCCGGCGTGCCGGTGTGCGCGGCCTCGGCCGTCAGCGTGTCCAGGCCCTCGTCCACACCCGTCGCCGCGCCCGCCGTGAGGAAGGTGTCCAGTCCCGGCAGCCCGCTGAGCCGCTTGCGCAGCGCGTCGCGGTCGGCGGCGCGGTCGATCGCCCGGTGGAAGGTCCAGGGGCAGCCGTCCAGCGCGTCGACGACCCGTTCGACCGCAGCGAGGTCCACGTCCCCTTCGGGGCCGAGGAAGCCGAGGACGAACTGGTCGGCGCCCGCCGCCCGCAGCTCGGCGGCCGTGGCGGTCAGCCGGCCGAGGTCGCCCGCCGCGAACCCGTCCGACAGCCGCAGCATCACGCGCAGGTCGATCGTGACGGCGGCGCGGATCGCGGCCACCACGGCGGGGTCGGGGCTGAGCCCGTCCGCCGCCATGTCGGTGACCAGTTCCAGCCGGTCCGCGCCTCCCGCCTGGGCGGCGACCGCGTCCTCGACGCCGAGAGCGATCACCTCCAGGACCGCACGCTTGCTCATGGCACCCCAATTCCGACGCGGCTACAGGTCTAGTCCAATTCCAGGGTACGCCCCGCCCCCGATCACCGGAACAATGGACACATGGCCGACGCAGACACCGCAGCAGACCTCGGGCTCCGCTTCGCCCGCGCCCTCGAAGCCGCCCGCGCGCCGGGCGGGGGGCCGGACCCCGCGCCGTATGCCGGGAACCTGATCGCCCGCTGGGAGGAGCCGCAGCGGCGCTATCACACGCTCGCCCACCTCACGGCGGTCCTCGACCGGGTCGACGCGCTGGCGGAGTACGCCGACGACCCCGACCTCGTACGGCTCGCGGCCTGGTTCCACGACGCGGTGTACCTGCCGGACCGGTCGGAGAACGAGGAGCGTTCCGCGCGGCTGGCCGAGCGGGCGCTGACCGAGGCGGGGGTGCCGGAGGCGAAGGTCGCGGAGGTGGCCCGGCTGGTGCGGCTCACCGTCGGCCACGACCCGGCCGAGGGCGACCGGAACGGGCAGGTGCTGTGCGACGCCGACCTGGCGATCCTCGCCTCGGCGCCGTCCGCGTACGCCGCCTACACGGCCGAGATCCGCGAGGAGTACCACTTCGTGCCCAACGACGCGTTCCACGAGGGGCGTTCGGCGGTACTGCGTCAACTCCTCGATCTGCCAAGGCTGTTCCACACCCCTTACGGGTCGGAGCACTGGGAGGCGACCGCCCGCTGGAACCTCGCGGGAGAGCTGGAAATGCTGTCGACCTGACTCGGGGCTCCCCCCTAGGGTGCCGTCCATGCGAGCGATGAGCGGGGACCAGGTGACCGAGGCCGTGCGCGGCTGTGTGACGACGCTGCGCGCGGCCGTCGACCGCGACTGGACGGCCGTCCGCGCCGGGAGCGTGGAGTGGGACTGCCACGTCACCGCCCTGCACGTCGCCGAGTGCCTGCTCGCCTACGCCGGCAACCTCGTCGGCCACGCGCGGGACGCGTACGTACCCTTCGAGATGCGTCTGGAGGACGGCACCGGCAACGACGGTCTGCTGCACGTCCTGGAGACCACCGGCGCCCTGCTCGCCGCCGCGGTGAACACCGCCCCGCCCGGCGACCGGGCCTTCCACCCGTACCCGTTCCGCAGCGCCGACCGCGAGGGGTTCGCGGCGATGGGCGTGGCCGAAGTGCTGCTGCACACCTACGACATGGCGCAGGGCCTCGGGCTGGAGTACGCGCCCGCCGAGAGCCTCGCCGAAGATGTGCTGACCTGCATCTTCCCGCACGTCCAGCCGGGCCCGGAAGCCTGGCCGACCCTGCTGTGGGCCACCGGCCGGGGCGAGCTGGCGGGCCGCCCGGCGGTGGACAACTGGCGCTGGCGCAACAACCTCGTCATCCCCGCCGACCGCCTCACCCTCACCGGTCTGCGCCCGGCCGCCGCCCGCGACCTCCGCCTGGGCGGTGACGGCGGCTTCACCTGGCTCGGCGGCACCCCCTACGAGGGCACCCGCGAGGCCGCCGGCTTCCTGGTCAAGGCGTACGAAGCAGGCGTCCACAGCCCCGAGTTCGGCGTCTTCACCCTGATCCGCACCGAGGACGGCCTGGCCGTCGGCGGCATCGGCTTCCACGGCACCCCCGACTCCGAGGGCCGCGTCGAAATCGGCTACGACCTCGTCCCCGAGGCCCGCGGCCAGGGCTACGCGACGGAAGCGCTCCGCGCCCTCACGGAATGGGCCTTCGCCCGCGACGACGTCCACCGGATCGTGGCCACCGTCCACCCCGACAACCCCGCCTCCGAACGCGTCCTCGCCCGCGCGGGCTTCCACCGGGCGAACACGGAACAGGAGGAGGCGGCCCGCACGGAACACGGCATGGAAACCGGCCTACGGCTGTTCGTGCAGGAGCGCTGACCGCGCCGGCCCGCGCGCCTGCGCGCAACGGCCCGCCCACTGAGCCGGTACGCCACCGCAGGCCGACGCGCGCCGGCCCTAGGACCCCTTGCGTCTGCGCAGCCCCGCCGCGTGCAGCAGGCGCACCACGTCCCGGCTGCGGACCTCCACCGCGCCCGCGGCGACCGCGTCGGCGTAGCGGTGGGCGGGGATGTCGTAGTGGTCGCGTTCGAAGGCGCGCGGGGGGACGCCGAGAGTCGCGGCGAAGAGGTGCAGCTCGTCGTAGGAGACGTCGCTGATCAGGTGGGACCACAGGCGGCCGTGGCCGGGCCAGGTGGGCGGGTCGATGTAGACGGTCACGCGGGGCCGGCCGTCACTTGGAGGTGTCCCCGTTCAGCGCCTTGGCGAGGGAGCCGACGGGGGCGACGTCCACGCCGGACTCGTGGCAGACCCAGTGCGGGTCGGGGCCCAGCTCCGGCTCGACGTCCAGCGCGTGCGGATCGCCCGTGGCGCACACCGGGCACAGCGGCCAGCGGCCCTTCCGTTCCAGCAGCGCGTCCTGCACGTCCTGAGCAACCAGGCCGGAGACGAAGGCGGCGCCCTCGGGCCACTGCTCCACCCACCAGCGGCGCTGCGCGAGCGACTCCTCCACCAGCGAGACCACGTCCGCCTCGGCCACGTCACCGGCCATGAGGTCGGCGAGCACCAGCGCACGGGCCGCGTGCAGGGCCTGTTCGAGTGAGCTGACGGGATGTGCGGCGTCGTCCATGCACCCATTGTGCGCACTCTTGCCCCGCCTGCCGAACCGGAAATATCTTTCAGGGGTGACCCAGGACGTGAAGGAAACTTTCGGGAGTCCCGGCGGCTCGCTCGCCGCCAAGGTGCGCACCCTCACGCCGTCCATGACGCGGTCCATGCAACGCGTGGCGGATGCCGTGGCCGGTGACCCGGCGGGCTGCGCCGCCCTCACCGTCACCGGCCTCGCGGAGCTGACCGGCACCAGCGAGGCCACGGTCGTGCGCACCGCCCGCATCCTCGGTTACCCCGGCTACCGCGACCTGCGGCTCGCCCTCGCCGGGCTCGCGGCCCGGCAGGAGTCCGGGAGCGCGCCCGCGATCACCACGGACATCGCGGTGGACGACCCGCTCACCGACGTGATCGCCAAGCTGGCGTACGAGGAGCAGCAGACCCTCGCCGACACCGCCGCCGGACTGGACACCGCCCAGCTCGGCGCGGCCGTCACCGCGCTGGCCGCCGCCCGCCGTACGGACGTGTACGGCATAGGGGCCTCCGGCCTGGTCGCGCAGGACCTCACCCAGAAGCTGCTGCGCATCGGGCTGGTCGCGCACGCGCCGGGCGACCCGCACCTCGCGGTGACCAACGCGGTGCAGCTCCGCGCGGGGGATGTCGCCGTCGCCATCACCCACTCGGGCTCGACCGGTGACGTCATAGAACCGCTGCGCACCGCCTTCGAGCGCGGCGCGACCACCATCGCCGTCACCGGCCGCCCCGATTCGCCCGTCACCCAGTACGCCGACCACGTGCTGACCACCGCCACGTCCCGCGAGAGCGAGCTGCGGCCCGCCGCGATGTCCTCCCGCACGGGCCAACTCCTCGTCGTGGACTGCCTGTTCGTGGGCGTGGCCCAGCGGATGTACGAGAGCGCGGCCCCCGCCCTGGCCGCGTCCTACGAGGCACTGGCCCACCGGCACCGGAGCGCGACGCGTTAGCTTTCTCCAAGGTTTCTCCGCCAGCTTTCTTCGTTCGGACCCGACCGGAAAGAGCCGCATCAGATGACCGACTCCCCTCACCTCCAGAGCGAGCTGGCCACCCTGACCACCGAGGCGTTCCGGCCGGAGCTGGCCGGGATCGACCAACTGCCCACGCTGGACATCGCCCGGCTGATGAACGGCGAAGACACCGGCGTCCCCGCGGCCGTGGCCGCCCGCCTGCCCGAGATCGCCGCCGCCGTCGACGCCGTCGCCGCCCGCATGGAGCGCGGCGGGCGCCTCGTCTACGCCGGTGCCGGTACGGCCGGACGGCTCGGCGTGCTGGACGCCTCCGAATGCCCGCCCACCTTCAACACCGCCCCCGGCCAGGTGGTCGGCCTCATCGCGGGCGGGCCGGGCGCGCTGGTGAACTCCGTGGAGGGCGCGGAGGACTCCCCCGGCCTGGCCCGCGCCGACCTGGACGCGCTGAAGCTGACCCCGGACGACTCGGTGGTCGGCGTCTCCGCGTCCGGGCGTACCCCGTACGCGGTCGGCGCGGTCGAGCACGCCCGCGCGGCCGGCGCCCTGACGGTGGGCCTCTCCTGCAACGCGAACAGCGCCCTCGCGGCCGCCGCCGAGCACGGCATCGAGGTGGTCGTCGGCCCCGAACTCCTCACCGGCTCGACCCGCCTGAAGGCAGGCACGGCCCAGAAGCTGGTCCTGAACATGCTGTCGACGATCACGATGATCCGCCTCGGCAAGACCTACGGAAACCTGATGGTCGACGTCCGCGCCTCCAACGCCAAGCTCCGCGCCCGCTCGCGGCGGATCGTGGCGCAGGCGACCGGGGCGCCGGAAGCGGAGATCGAGAGCGCCCTGACCCAGGCGGACGGCGAGGTGAAGACGGCGATCCTGATCATCCTGGCGGGGGTGGACGGGGCTACGGCGACGCGTCTGCTGGAGGAGTCGGACGGCAGGCTGCGGGCGGCACTGAAGAAGGCGGGGGCGTAGGGGCGACGCGTACCGCCTTCCGGAGGAGTCCCGCGCGCCGGACCGGCGGGGGTGGCGCAGGCTCGGAGCGTGCGTAACGACACCGCCACCGCGTCCGCCGTCCTTGCCCTGACGGGCGGTCCCGCCAACGTCCGTCACGTCACCCACTGCCTCACCCGGCTCCGGCTCACCGTCGCCGACCCGGCCGCCGTGGACGAGGAGTCGCTGCGCGCGCTGCCGGGCGTGCTCGGGGTGATCGGGGCGGGGACGCCGTCGCTGCAGGTGGTGCTGGGGCCGGGAGTGGTGGACACGGTCACGGCGGAGGTGGAGCGGCAGCTCGCGGCGGGGGAGCGCGCCGGGGGCGTACGGTCGGGGGCGCGCGCCGCGGAAGCGGACAAGGGGTCCCGCCTCTCGCCCGCCGGCCCCCCGCGGAAGGGTCCCCTCGCCGCCTCCCTCCGCCGCATCGCCGACGTCTTCGTCCCCCTCATCCCCGCCCTCATCGGATGCGGCATCCTCGCCGGTGTCAACGGCCTGCTCACGAACGCCGGTTGGCTGCCCGGACTCACCCCCGCCCTGGCCGCCATCGCCTCCGGGTTCATGGCGCTGATCGCGGTGTTCGTCGGCTACCAGACGGCTAAGGAGTTCGGCGGCACCCCCATCCTGGGCGGCGCGGTGGCCGCCGTGATCGTCCATCCGGGCGTGGCGAAGGTGACCGCGTTCGGCGTGCACCTCTCCCCCGGCCAGGGCGGAGTCCTCGGCGCACTCGCCGCCGCCCTGCTCGCGACCCGGATCGAGAAGTGGTGCCGGGGACGTCTGCCCGGCGCGCTGGACGTCCTGCTCACCCCCACCGTCACCGTCCTGGTCGCGGGCCTCGCCACCCTGTACGGCCTGATGTACGCGGCCGGAGCCGTGGCCACCGCGATCGGCACCGGCGCGAACTGGCTGCTCACCACCACCGGCGCGTTCGCGGGCCTGGTCCTCGGCGGACTGTTCCTCCCGCTGGTGATGCTCGGCCTGCACCAGGCCCTGATCCCCATCCACACCACCCTGATCGAGCAACAGGGCTACACGGTCCTCCTCCCCCTGCTGGCCATGGCCGGCGCGGGCCAGGTCGGCGGCGCGCTCGCGGTGTACGTACGCCTGCGCCACGACACCACCCTGCGCGCCACGATCCGCTCGGCCCTCCCGGCGGGCCTGCTGGGCGTGGGCGAGCCCCTGATCTACGGCGTCTCCCTCCCCCTGGGCCGCCCGTTCGTCACCGCCTGCGTGGGCGGGGCGGCGGGCGGCGGGTTCGTCGGGTTCTTCGCCATGCTCGGCGAGAAGGTCGGCGCCACCGCCATCGGTCCCTCCGGCTGGGCCCTCTTCCCCCTCCTCACCGGCAACCAGGGCCCGGCCCCGGCCATCGCCATCTACGCGGGCGGCCTCCTGACGGCATACGCGGTGGGCTTCGCGGCGACCCTCGCCTTCGGCTTCCCGAGAGGTACGGCAAGGGGTACGGCCCCGCCGGTCACCGAGCGGACGCCCGCCGGCTCCGCGTGACGCCCGCCCCTCCCCGTCGTTGCCCCTGACATGAAGAAGCTGCTGCTAGCCACCCTCGCCGTCGCCGCGTCCTCCGCAGCCCTGGCCACCCCCGCCCACGCGGCCTCCGCCGACGAACGCTGGACGGCCGAGGACACCACCGCCTGCGCGGCCGACCTCACCGTGACCCCGGTGGTCAAGGCGGTCTCCCCGCTCCCGCTGGCCGAGCAGGCCCCCGCATGCGGCGAGGGCAGCCTGCTGCACCACGGCTAGGAGTACTGGGCGAGCTGGATCAGATTGCCGCAGGTGTCGTCCAGTACCGCGACGGTCACCGGCCCCGCCTCCACCGGCTCCTGGGTGAAGCGCACCCCGAGCCCGCGCAGCCGCTCGTACTCGGCGCGCACGTCGTCCACGGCGAAGGAGGTCGCCGGGATGCCGTCGCCGCGCAGGGCGGTGGTGTACGGCTTGGCCGCGGGGTGGACGTCCGGCTCCAGCAGCAGCTCGGTGCCGTCGGGCTGCTCGGGCGAGACCACCGTCAGCCACCGGTACTCGCCGAGCGGCACGTCGGCCTTCCTCACGAAGCCCAGCACCTCGGTGTAGAAGCGCAGCGCCTTCTCCTGGTCGTCGACGAAGACGCTGGCCAGGTTGATCCTCACGGGTGCCCTCCAGAAGGGGTCGCGGAAACGTACTGCGGCCCGATCCTCGCGCATCCGGGGACCCGGCGCGCGGATGAGAAGCTGGAGGCATGAATCACGCCCAGCTCACCGCGCTAGGCCGCGCTCTCCGGCTCGTCGGGGAGCACGGGGAGGCGCTGTCCGCCGACACCCCGGACTCCCGGCTGCACGAGGTCAAGGCCGATCTGCGCCGCGCGCTGGACCTGCTGGACGAGAGCGTCACGGCCGGCACCCCCACCACCCGCTGCGCGGAGCACCCCCAGGGCCCGGTGGACAAGAGCGCGCCGGACCTGTGCCTGCTGTGCGAGACCCGGCGAAGGTCCGCCCGCCGCGCGGAGTACGGCGGCCAGGGCCGCGGCCCGGAGGCCCCCGCGACCGCCCCCTCCCGCTACGGCGTCCGCGCCGACCGCCCTCAGCCCCAGCAGCGCTGGCTCCCCGAGGCGTGGAACGGCCGCGAGTGGCAGCTCTGCGGCACCCCGCGCCGCGACCGCCACGAGGCGGAGGCGTACCTCGCCGCCGCCCGCCGGGGTTCGCGCCCGGCGATGGCCTACCGCCTGGTCCACGAGTTCACCGACTACGAGGTGCTCCGCGTCTGGGGCACCCCCGCCCAGGTGGACATCGAACCGATGGGCAACCTTTAGCCGGAGGCAGCAGCGCGGGCCGGCAGCTCAGCATGGTGACCCTGGGCGTCGGGGACTGAAGGACGAGGGCAGCACAAAGGCGCCGGGCGGGAGTTCACCCACCCGGCGCCTCGCGGGAAGCCTCAGCTGAGGGAGCCCAGCGCGGCGGCGTCGTACGGCTTCAGCTCGTCGAACCGGCCGGACAGCACCTTCGCGGCCCACTCCGGGTCCTGGAGCAGCGCGCGGCCGATGGCGACCATGTCGTACTCCTCGCGCTCGAAGCCGTCGAGGAGGTCGTCGATGCCCTTGACCGGGGAACCCTCGCCCTGGAACGCGCCCATGAAGTCGCCGTCCAGGCCGACCGAGCCGACGGTGATGACCGGCTTGCCGGTGATCTTCTTGGTCCAGCCGGCCAGGTTGAGGTCGGAGCCCTCGAACTCGGGGAGCCAGTAGCGGCGGGTGGAGGCGTGGAAGACGTCGGCACCGGCGGCGGAGATCGGGGCGAGGATCGCCTCCAGCTCCTCCGGGGTCTCGGCGAGACGCGCGGTGTAGTCCTGCTGCTTCCACTGCGAGTAGCGGAAGATGACCGGGAACTCGGCGGACACGCGCTCGCGCACGGCCGCGACGATCTCCGCGGCGAACTGGGCGCGGGCGACCGGGTCGCCGCCGTAGCCGTCGGTACGGCGGTTGGTGCCCTCCCACAGGAACTGGTCCAGCAGGTAGCCGTGGGCGCCGTGGATCTCGACCCCGTCGAAGCCGATGCGCTCGGCGTCGGCGGCGGCCTGCGCGAAGGCGCCGATCACGTCGTCGATGTCGGACTGCGTCATGGCCTGGCCCTTGGGCTCGGCACCCGCCTTGTGGATACCGGACGGGCCCACGGCGGGCGCGTCCGCGAACGGCGGCTCGCCCTGCCGGCGGACCATGCCGATGTGCCAGAGCTGCGGGACGATCGTGCCGCCCGCCGCGTGCACCTCGCGCGCGACCTTCTCCCAGCCCGCGAGCTGCTCCTCACCGTGGAAGCGCGGCACGCTGTCGCTCTGGCCGGCCGAGTCGTGCCCGACGTACGTACCCTCGGTGACGATCAGGCCGACGCCGTTCGCGGCACGGCGGGAGTAGTACGACACCACGTCCTCGCCGGGGATGCCGCCCGGGGAGAACATCCGGGTCATCGGCGCCATCGCGATCCGGTTCGGCACGGTGAGGCCGTTCAGCGTGATCGGGCGGGACAGGAGCTGGGCCGCGCGGCTGGCGGCGGACGTCGTGACGGTCACGTGAGGGGCTCCTCGGAAGAACGGTGTCGGGTAGACCGGCTGGTATGTGTGCACGCAATGGTGCACCTAGTGAAACAACTGGTCCACCCGGCTCCGCATTCCGCCCCGGCGGACCGGGTCCGTGTGACCCCCACCACGCCCACCTCTCAGCCCAGCTCGACCCGCCGCCGGGCGTCCCGGTTCAGCAGCCGGACGCGCTCGCGGAGCACGTCGGCGGGGGTGGCTTCGCCGAGGTGTTCCGGCGGTACGTCCCACTCCCGGCCGCCCCCGAGGGGCCGCAACTGAACCCGGCCGCCGACCTGCCCCATGACCTCACCGAGCCGCCCGTCCCGGACGTCGAGGGCGTACGACCCGACGGCCGGGGCGACGCCTTCACTCACTCCCCCCGCTCCGCGAGCGCGGCGGCGAGGCGGGAAGCGACGTCAAGGTTGCAGCTCCCCAGGTCCACCAGGGTGTTGCGCCCGCCGTAGACCCCCGTCACGGGGTCGACCCGCAGCGAGGGCAACACGATGCCCACGTCTCGCAGGGCGGTACGGAGCCGCTCGACCGCCTGATCCGCCGAATCCGTCATGCCGGTTCCTCCACGCTGAGTGTTCCTTTTCTGCACACAGAGTGGCGGTGCCGCTTCTAGCCTGGCCATACAGGCAGTGCCAACAACCTCACCTGTGGGACAGGGGGCAGCGATGCCAGGCCCGAAGGACCTCGACCCTTCGTCGTCACCGCGCGCGATGATCGGCGCGGAGTTGCGCCATGCGCGGGAGCGGAAGGGGCTGAGCCAGGAGCAGTTGGGCCACGTCCTCTTCGTCAGCGGCTCGTTCATCGGCCAACTGGAGGCCGGGACGCGGCGGATGCAGCCGGAGTACGCGCGCATGCTGGACGAGGCGCTGGACACGGGGGACTTCTTCGCACGCAACTGCGTCGCGGCGGCCAAGTCGAAGTGCCCGGAGCACTTCGCCGAGGCGGCGGAAGCGGAGGCACAGGCCACGGAGATCAGGGAGTACGCGCCTCTGCTGATCCCCGGACTGCTCCAGACCCCCGCGTACGCCAGAGCCGTATTCCGCGCCTACCGCCCTACGGAGCCTGAGCGAAATCTCGATGACCTGGTGTCGGCTCGCGTGGAGCGAGCCGCGCTCCTTGACGGTCCAACAGACCTGTTGTTGTGGATCGTGATGGACGAGGCGGCTCTGCGTCGCGTGACGGGCGGCCGAGCGGTGATGGCAGAGGCGCTGCGACACGTCGCCGACGCGGCACGGCGGCATCGCGCCATCGTGCAGGTTCTGCCGTTCGAGGCCGGAGCACACACTGCGATGGAGGGCTCCATCAAGCTCATGGACTTCGTGGACGCTCCACCGCTGGTCTACTTCGAGGGCGTCGGCACTGGACGGCTGGAGGACGACCCGTCCACCGTCAGGGGCCACCAGCGCACCTTCGAACTGCTCGCGGCCTGCGCGCTCCCACCAGCCAACTCACTTGTTCTGCTTGATGCGCTGGCACAGGATTACGCGCATGAGGCACACCCCTGAGTTCGGCCCCGACTCGGCCACCTGGCGCAAGTCGACATACAGCGGCGGCAGTGGCGGCAACTGCCTCGAAGTGAACGACACCCACCCCACCCACATCCCCGTACGCGACTCCAAGGCGCCGCACGGCCCGACGCTCGCGTTCCGGCGACAGGCGTGGGCCGCGTTCGTGGAGAACCTCAAGCTCGACTGACCAACACCCTTACCGCAAGAGCCATCAGACACCCTGAGTGATCACCTCATAACGCTGAATACACCGCACGGCAACTTCATGTGTGAAGCCCGTCACATGGCTTGATCACTTCTGCGTGATTTGCTCGACATCAGCCGTAAACACCCCTGACGCACCTGTCTTGCGCCAACGCACTTCTGAGCTGCGTCTTCTCAAGTGAGCGCGGCGATGGGGGCGAACGGGGATGCGGCTGGGGCGGGGCGCCCTCGGGAACAGTCACAAACTTCCCCGCACCGCCCTGTCGGAACTCCACAACGTGAACCTGACAGACCCTCATTTCCTTCTGTTCAGGCGCCCGATGCCGAGCCGTCGTCCTACTCCAGGGGCCAAGTACAGTCGGATGTCCGGCTCCAGTGCCGGGTGCGCCCAACGTGGCCGCACGGCTGAAGCGCACGGCGCCGCGCGTCGGTGCGCACCCTCATGAGGGAGGTGTTGATGAACGGTCGTCTCCACGTTCCACTTGTCCATCGGGCGTACGACGCCCCCATCAGAGCTGACTGTGGCCCCGGAGAGCACGTCTCCGGGGCCACAGATCTAAGCACCCGCTCACACGCGCCAACGTGCGGGCGGATCTCTTCTCACCGCACCGTCCCAGTCGTTTCTGAGGCGTCGGGACGGCGTCCGGCTCTACACGAGAGAACAGGGTAATGGCTATAGCTATGCCATATGACGGTTCCAGTCAGGTCGTGGCCGCCATCGTGACGGCTTCCGCGGACGCGGGGACGGCTGCCGCCTGGGCCGCCCCGACGGTCGGCCTGCTGGCAGTCGGTTGGGGCGTCAAGACCTGGCACGACACCAAGCGGGAGCAGAAGCGGGCCGAGGCCCGGTCCAAGGTGTCGGAGCTGCTGGAGATCGTCGACGGCTGCGAGGAGCGCGCCGTCACGCCGGTCGACATCACGACGATCCGGCGGTTCCGCCGCCCCTTCGAGCGCCTGGCGAAGGTGCACGGGAAGGTGCGTGAGATCGCCCGCGTCACCGCGGCCATCGGGGGTGTGGTGGACATCCCGATTCCCGACCCCGCCACCGACTCGAGCCTCTACCAGCAGCAGTTGGGCGAAGCCACGGGCCGGCTCAAGGAGGCGCTCGAAGCCGCGTACGAGGTCTTGAGCGCCTGACCTTCCGGGCACTCTGTTCCGGAAGGAGCTTCACCGGAATGCTCCTGGACCTGACGTCGGGAGCATCTCCGCGAGCGCCCTGGGGCTCAAGGCCCCGGCCCACCACCGACACTCCGCGTCACAGCGTCCACCAGCAATACAGCCGCAGCTCAGCGACGCAAGCTCGCTCGGCCAGGCCGGCCAGCGCCTCCACGACGCCCGTTGCCGTCGCGGCATCAAGTCCGGCCGCCGAGCCGGACGCGCACCAAGCCTCGGCCGCACGCACCACGTCCTCCGCCGATACGGAGACCAGAGCGTCGCGCAGGGTGTCCGACACAGTGAACACGAAGGGACTCTCGACCTCCGCGGACGACAGCAACTGCCCGACCCGCGGCCGCGTGCCGACCTCTTCATGACCGCAGCCCGTCATGACCGCTTCGAGCCCCACGATGGCATCGACCGGATCGACGTCCTTGAGGAAGACCACGTCCAACCCGACACGAGCCGGACCACCGCCCTCGATCACGGCGAGCGCGGACACGTCATCAGCGGCGGAGAAGTAATCAGCGTCCGGCACCCGCCGATTCTGACATGATCACCGCCAATTCCCCTCACCGCTCACGCCGACTCCCGCACCACCAGCTCCGGCTCGAAGATCAGCGACGTGGGTTCCGTCCGCACCCCCCGCACCTGCTCGTCCAAAAGCCGCGCCATCGCCGCCGCCATCTCCTCCACCGGCTGTCGCACGGTGGTCAGGGGTGGGCGGCAGCTCACCGCCGCGCTGGAGTCGTCGAAGCCGACCACCGCGACGTCGTCCGGGACGCGTCTGCCGTGCTCGCGCAGCACCTGGCAGGCGCCCTGGGCCATGAGGTCGTTGGCGGCGAACACGCCGTCCAGGTCCGGGTGTTCGGCCAGCAGTGCGGCCATCGCGGACGCGCCGGTGTCCAGGGTGAAGCCGCCCTCGGCGACCGGGACGCACGGATGTCCCCGGCGGGCCATCGTGTCGCGGAACCCGGCGAGCCGCTCCCGGCTGGCGGCGACGTCGAGCGGGCCGGTGACGGTGCCGATGCGGCGGCAGCCGCGCGCCAGGAGGTGCTCGGCCGCGAGGGCCGCCCCGTCGCGGTGTGCGAGGTCGACGTAGCTGAGGGGGACGGGGCGGGAGGGGCGGGCGAAGAGGACGGCCGGGAGGCCGGCGTCGGCGAGGAGGGCGGGCAGCGGGTCGTCGGCGTGGGTGGAGACGACGAGGGCGCCGTCGGCACTGCCCTGGCGCAGGTCGGTCAGCACCTGGCGGCGGGTGTCCGCGGACTCGGCGAACATCAGGAGGGGGTGCATGGAGCGTGGGCGGAGGTAGCCGACCACACCGCTGACCACCCGCCCGAAGAAGGGGTCGGCGAACACGCGCGTCGCGACCGCGTTGTGCACCTCCTCCGGGGTGTCCCCCGCACCCGACACGACCAGGGCCACCGTCTGGCTGCGCCGGGTCACCAGCGAGCGGGCGGCCCGGTTGGGCGCGTACCCCGTCCGCTCGATGGCCCGGCGCACCGTCTCCTGGATGGCGGGGTCGACGTTGCGGACGCCGTTGACGACGCGCGAGACGGTCGCGCGGGAGACTCCCGCCTCCTGCGCGACGTCCTCGAGCGTGGGGGCGTCTCTGCTCATTTCGGCACCCTAGCGGCCCTCCAGCGTACCGGGACAGAGCGCTCCTCCGCCCGTCGGCCGGCTCAGCCGTAGACCCCGAACTCGTAGAGCGAGTAGCCCCAACCGGTGCCCCGCGCCGTCCCGTTGACCCGCACATAGCGTCCGGTCCCGGAGACGTCGAGGTCGTCGACGCCGCCGTTGCCGTCGGTGACGGTGCGGACGGTGGTCCAGTTCTGCCCGTCGTCCGAGGTCTGCACGGTGTAGGCCCGCGCGTAGGACGTCTCCCACACCAGCTGCACGTGCCGGAAGGAGGTGCGGGTGCCGAGGTCCACGCGGAGCCACTGGGGGTCGCTCCAGTCGCTGGCCCATCGGGTGGCGAGGTCGCCGTCCACGGCGTTGGCGGCCGTGCAGGGGCAGTCCCCGCCGCCCGTCTGGGCCGAGGAGGCGGTCGCGGGCTTGCCCCGGGCGAGGTTCGTACCCGAGGGGACGGGCGGCACCACCCGGAAGGACCGGGTCTCGACGCCCACGTTGCCCTTGCCGTCCTTGGCCTTCACATAGATCTTCCAGACCCCCGGCCGGTCCGGCGCCGTGACCTTCAGCCGGCCCCCGCCGAGGTTGGCCGCGGGCAGCGTGAGGAGTTGCTTGCTCTGGTCGATGTAGTTGCTGTTGTCCTGCACCTCGTACGTGATCGGGTCGCCGTCGGGATCGGTGACCTTGACGGCGAGGGTGAGGTCACCGCCCGCCGGAACCTTGGCCGCGTCGCCCTCGATGCTCAGGTCGGTGATGACCGGCGGGGTGTTGTCCCGCGAGGTGTCCGCTCCGTACGCCCGCTTCACGGCGTAGTACGACAGCCGCTTCTCCCCGGCGGGCAGCAGGTTGAACCAGATGCCGCCGAAGTCGTACTCGGTGCCGTAGTGGAACATCGTGGCGCCGAGCGCGACACCCCGGTGCCCGGTGACGCAGTTCCAGGCTCGCGTGTACCCGTCGGCCTTGGCCCGGTCGGTGGGTTCGGCGGGGACGCCGTTCGCGTCGTCGGGCACCTCCCACTCCCCGGCCGGGCCGGTCTCGGTCACGATGTACGGCTTGGTGTAACCGCCCTGTTCCCAGGCCGCCTTGACGTCGCACACCGCGTTGTAGGCGTTGACGGCGTAGAGGTCGAGGTCGGGCGCGTTCCTCTTGTAGTACGGCCAGGCGCCGGTCCACGCGTCGGTGGAGGTGACCGGGTGGTTGGGGTCGACGGCGTGGATCTTCTTCGTGATGTCGTTGACGAGCGTCGTGTACGCGTCCCGCTGGCGCTCCAGCTCGGCGCCGCTGTAGCAGTTCTGCAGGCCGAGCACGGACTCGTTGCCGACGTTCCACATCAGGACGCCGGGGTTGTCCTTGTAGGTGGCCGCCCACTGCGGGAACTCGGTGAGCACCTGGTTCTTGTAGGCGGTGTCGGTCAGGTAGTTCACGCAGCCGCCGCTGCCGGGGCCACCGCCCGGCTGCAGCCAGAACCCGGCGATCACCTTGATGCCTTGGGCTGCGGCGGCGTCGAAGAGCGGTTTGCTGGAGGCGTCGGTGCCCCAGGTGCGGACGGTGTTGACGCCCATCGACTTCAGGTCGGGCAGGTAGCGCGACGCGTCGGCGGTGGACGGCCCCCAGGTGAGGCCCTTGATCTGGTACGGGCTGCCGTCGACGGTCAATTGCCAGTTGCCCTGCGCGCCGGTGACCCTGACGACGGAGCCGGCGGCGTGCGCGGGCGGGGCGGGCAGCGCGACGAGGGCTCCGGCGGCGAGCAGGCCCGCCGTGAGAGGTGCCGTGACACGGGATGCGGTCATGAGTGTCCGTCCGGTGTGCGGGTGGGGGGATGGAGCCGGGGTCCCGCCGGCCGGGCCGTGCACCGGCCGGCGGGAGAGGTGCACGGGTTCAGGGAAGCCGGTAGTTCGCGTCGAGGGCGGCGCCCGCCTCGGGGTGCGTCTGGTCGTAGCCGCGGGCGTCGCACTGGAGGGCGCCGACGACGCAGTGGTCCACGAGCGCCTTCAGGGTCGGCGCGTCCCAGGCGTTGAAGAAGTCGTAGTGGAACGAGTAGCCCGCCCCGCTCGACAGCTTGACCTGGCTCATGTCCCCGTTGACCGGGAAGGCCATCTTGAACTCGATCATCGGCAGGGCGACGGGGTGGTCGTCCGGGCAGATGTTGTTGTTCGTGCCGGGGTTGACCACCGGGTACGCCATGTGGCTCTGGTGGTTCGGGGTGTCCAGGTACTTGCCGTCCCAGCAACTGGGTGCCTGGAAGCGGATGTTGAGCTGGACGTCGGCCCGGTTCGGGCACTGGGCGGGGATGTCGGTGTTGAAGTAGCTGTCACCGCACTCCCAGCCCTCCACGAAGCCGCGGTGGGCGCGGAACTCGGCCGCCGACTGCATCGGGCTGCCGACGACGAAGCGCAGCCCCTTCGGGAAGGGGCGGACGCTGGTGTAGTCGGTGACGCCCGCCTTGTAGTAGATGGTCTGCGGGCCGACCGGCAGCACCGGTGTACCGCCCTTGAGCAGGGTCGGCATCCAGTAGGCCGACTTGTCGCCGGGCGCCTTGCAGGTGGTGCCGCCGGCGTCGAGCGAGGCGGTGGTGCTGGCCGCGTTCGTGGTGGTGTTGCCCATGAACGTGTGGTCGTGCGACTTGCCCGGCTGGCCGGGGTAGACGATCGGGTCGTCGGCGCGGGTGTGGGTCACCGAGCAGTTCGCCTGGAACTCGTGGAAGTACCGGTGCGGTGGCTCGGCCTTGGAGGGGACGACCCCGGTCACCGGCGGGTTCGCCGGGATGTACCCGTCGCCGTCCGGGTCCTCCGGCGAGGACTGCGTGGAGACGGGCATCGCGTGAGCCGTGTGGACCTGCCCTGCCACGGGGTCGGCGCTCACCGCCACGCCGGCCAGGCCGAGCGAGGTGAGGACCAGTGCGCTGGACACCAGTAATCCTGAGACGATCTTCGATCTCCGTGCCATGGAGACCTCCTGCCACGTCGATGGGGACGGTGGGGGTCGGGCGGCCGGGACCGGCGAGGGGGACGACGCCGTCCGCGACCGTCCGCGTGACGGTCCATCACATGTGCCGTGGAATCCGGGAGAGCGCTCTCCCGTCGTGGAGTGTTGTGGCGCCCGCGCGGGGGTGTCAAGGGAGGCGACGGAAACCGGTGCGCCCGCGGAGACGCCGAAGGGCGGCACCCCCCGTGAGGAAGGTGCCGCCCTGGCGAAGGACGGTTGATCCGTGAGGATCAGAAGTCCATGTCACCGCCCGGCATGCCGCCCGGAGCGGCCGCGGCGGCCTTCTCCGGCTTGTCGGCGATGACGGCCTCGGTGGTGAGGAAGAGCGCGGCGATGGAGGCCGCGTTCTGCAGCGCGGAGCGCGTGACCTTCGCCGGGTCGATGATGCCCTCGGCGATCATGTCGACGTACTCGCCGGTCGCGGCGTTCAGGCCGTTGCCGACGGGGAGGTTGCGGACCTTCTCCACGACGACGCCGCCCTCGAGACCACCGTTGACGGCGATCTGCTTCAGCGGGGCCTCCAGCGCGAGCTTGACCGCGTTGGCACCGGTCGCCTCGTCGCCCGAGAGCTCCAGCTTCTCGAAGACCTGGCCGGCCTGCAGCAGGGCCACGCCACCACCGGCGACGATGCCCTCCTCGACGGCCGCCTTGGCGTTGCGCACGGCGTCCTCGATGCGGTGCTTGCGCTCCTTGAGCTCCACCTCGGTGGCGGCACCGGCCTTGATGACCGCCACGCCGCCCGCGAGCTTCGCCAGGCGCTCCTGGAGCTTCTCGCGGTCGTAGTCCGAGTCGGAGTTCTCGATCTCGGCGCGGATCTGGTTCACGCGGCCCTGCACCTGCTCCGAGGAGCCGGCGCCGTCCACGATCGTGGTCTCGTCCTTGGTGACGACGACCTTGCGGGCGCGGCCCAGCAGGTCCAGGGAGGCGTTCTCCAGCTTGAGACCGACCTCCTCGGAGATGACCTCGCCACCGGTGAGGATGGCGATGTCGCCGAGCATGGCCTTGCGGCGGTCGCCGAAGCCCGGAGCCTTGACGGCGACGGACTTGAAGGTGCCGCGGATCTTGTTGACCACCAGGGTCGACAGGGCCTCGCCCTCGACGTCCTCGGCGATGATCAGCAGCGGCTT
>NZ_WWKH01000044.1:0-4871 GCF_009865595.1 Streptomyces sp. SID1328
GGACGCGCCGGGGCGTCCCCCGCGCTCGCCGTTGTCGCCGGACGGGCCCTTGCCGGCGCTCTGGGCGTGCTGGTGCGAGGAACCACGGTCGGTCCCGCCGTGCGGCTCCGGCTCGGCCGAAGCGCTGCCATCCCTCTTGAAACGTCCCTGCACTAGCGTCGCAACCTCTGGACCAGGCGCCCCTCCGCGTGAACGGCGGGACACGGTGTCGGCGTCATGAAGGGCGCCCTGAATACGCCCCCCGTGTGGTCTTGAGTGACCGGCGCTGGATTCCCCCCTTGCTCACCGCCACTCGGCGCGGCGTCGCGCCCCCTGTGCCGGCTCGTTCCTGCGGCGGTCCGTGGCATTCCAGCACAGTGCCGGATCTCCAACAAGGGACGTACCCCGAGCTGTGACCTACGTGACGGCGCGTGATCCGGGGGTCACGACGGGTGGAACCGGATCACCCGTATAGGCGGGCAATTCCGGCGAGTCGAGCGCCTGTGCGGGACGCTCGAACGGTGTCCCAGTCGCCATGATCAGGAGCGGAATGGTGGGTTCAGGCGACCAATGTCCGTTTCATCGCTCAAGACCCGCAGTCTGAATTGACCCATTTGTGTGGCTGGTAGTGAGCAAACTCACACCCCGATCATGGGTGGTTCACGTGAGTGACGGGGATTCGCATGTTTAGCCTGACGCTTTACAGGATGAGCGGCTCTGCCCATTCCCACCCGATCACGACGCCACAGGACGACAACGGTGAAGACGACGATGATGTTCCAGACGACGGCGAACCCGCGACGCACGACGCTGGCACACCTGAACGACGCCGGCGAACTGCGGATCGCCGAGCTGCCCGAGCACCCCACCGACCTCCCGGACCGGACCGCCAACCCCCGGCGCACCATTCTGATGGAGCTGCCCGCCTCCGCCGTGGTCGAGGCCGGCGTCTGAGCGCACCCGTCCCGCCCGAGCGCGGCCCGGTGGACCGTCCACCCGTGACGGCCCGCCGGGCCGCGCTCGCTTTTTCCGGGCCCGAGGGATTACCGCCACGGCGAGGGATATCGGCTCTCCCGCTAATCCCGGCCCGCGCATTTTCCGGCACCGTCCGGCGGCATTACCCGTAATGCGCCCCCGCCCGGCCTCCGTGCCCGGGCGGCCCGTGCCACCACTGGGTTACCGCCCCGCCGGGCAGTCGCCCGTGACCATCGGAAATCCCGAATTAATCCGCCCGCGTTTCCGCACCGTATAACCGCCGCCCGCACCACCGGCCGAACGCCGGACGCGCGGACCGGTTAACCTGGGACGTCAGTACGCCGGTTCTCAGTGAGAGGCGCCAGAATCCCGTGCGCATCGCCAGATTCTCCATCGACGGGAACGTAGCCTTCGGCGCGGTCGAGGGCGACAAGCAGGACGAGCTCGTCCTCGACATCATCAAGGGCATCCCCTTCGCCGACCACGAGCTGTCCGGCACCAAGGTGCCCCTCAGCAAGGTCCGGCTGCTCCCCCCGGTGCTCCCCAACAAGGTCGTGGCCTTCGGCCGCAACTACGCCGAGCACGCCAGGGAACTGGGCAGCGAGGTGCCGGACGTCCCGTTCGCCTTCTTCAAGCCCTCCACCTCGGTGACCGGCCCCGGCGACGACATCCAGTACCCGCCCTTCACCAAGGAACTGCACTACGAGGCCGAGCTGGCCGTGGTCATCGGCCGCATGTGCCGCGAGGTCCCGCGCGAGCGCGTCAAGGACGTCATCTTCGGCTACACCTGCGCCAACGACGTGACCGCCCGCGATGTGCAGCGCGCCGAGAAGCAGTGGGCCCGCGCCAAGGGCTTCGACTCCTCCTGCCCGCTCGGCCCCTGGGTGGAGACGGACATCGACCTCGCCCGCGCGAACGACCTCACCGTCCAGCTCACCCTCAACGGCGAGCAGCGCCAGCTCGGGCGCACCAGCGAGATGGTCCACCCCATCGAGGACCTGATCGTCAACATCTCCGAGGCCATGACGCTGCTCCCCGGCGACGTGATCCTCACCGGCACCCCCGCGGGCGTCGGCTCCATGAGCGTCGGCGACGAGGTCGCCGTCACCATCGAAGGCATCGGCACTCTCACCAACAAGGTTGTCAAGCGTGGCTAGCGCACCTGTACGCGTCCGTTTCTGTCCGTCGCCCACCGGTAACCCCCATGTGGGCCTGGTGCGCACCGCCCTGTTCAACTGGGCGTTCGCCCGCCACCACGAGGGCACCCTGGTCTTCCGGATCGAGGACACCGACGCGGCCCGCGACTCCGAGGAGTCCTACAACCAGCTCCTGGACGCCATGCGCTGGCTCGGCTTCGACTGGGACGAGGGCCCCGAGGTCGGCGGCCCGCACGCGCCGTACCGCCAGTCGCAGCGGATGGACATCTACCAGGACGTCGCGAACAAGCTCCTGGACGGCGGCTACGCCTACCACTGCTACTGCTCCCAGGACGAGCTGGACACCCGCCGCGAGGCCGCCCGCGCCGCCGGCAAGCCCTCCGGGTACGACGGCCACTGCCGCGAGCTGAGCGCCGCGCAGGTCGAGGAGTTCAAGGCCCAGGGCCGCGAGCCGATCGTCCGCTTCCGGATGCCGGACGAGGCGATCACCTTCGACGACCTGGTGCGCGGCGAGATCACCTACCTCCCGGAGAACGTCCCGGACTACGGCATCGTGCGCGCCAACGGCGCCCCGCTGTACACCCTGGTGAACCCGGTCGACGACGCGCTGATGGACATCACCCACGTCCTGCGCGGCGAGGACCTGCTCTCCTCCACCCCGCGCCAGATCGCCCTGTACAAGGCGCTGATGGAACTGGGCATCGCCAAGCAGATCCCGGCCTTCGGCCACCTGCCGTACGTGATGGGCGAGGGCAACAAGAAGCTCTCCAAGCGCGACCCGCAGTCCTCGCTCAACCTCTACCGCGAGCGCGGCTTCCTGCCCGAGGGTCTGCTCAACTACCTGTCCCTGCTGGGCTGGTCGCTCTCGGCGGACCAGGACATCTTCTCGATCGCGGAGATGGTGGCCGCCTTCGAGATCTCGGACGTGAACCCCAACCCGGCGCGCTTCGACCTGAAGAAGTGCGAGGCGATCAACGCCGACCACATCCGGCTGCTCGACGTGAAGGACTTCACCGAGCGCTGCGCCCCGTGGCTGAAGGCCCCGGTCGCGCCCTGGGCACCGGAGGACTTCGACGAGGCCAAGTGGCAGGCGATCGCCCCGCACGCCCAGACCCGGCTCAAGGTGCTCTCCGAGATCACCGACAACGTCGACTTCCTCTTCCTGCCCGAGCCCGTCTTCGACGAGGCTTCGTGGAGCAAGGCCATGAAGGAAGGCTCGGACGCGCTGCTGCGCACCGCGCGGGAGAAGCTCGAGTCCGCCGACTGGACCTCGGCCGAATCCCTCAAGGAGGCCGTCCTGGCCGCCGGCGAGGCCCACGGGCTCAAGCTCGGCAAGGCCCAGGCCCCCGTCCGCGTGGCCGTGACCGGCCGCACCGTCGGCCTCCCCCTGTTCGAGTCCCTGGAGGTACTCGGCAAGGAGAAGACCCTGACCCGCATCGACGCGGCACTGGCGCGGCTCGCGGCGTAACGAACGCCACACCGCCAGGGGCGGCATCCGGCCACCGGATGCCGCCCCTCGGCGTTCCGGCGCGCTGCCGCGGGGGCGGGCGCCCGTTACCGTCGGCCCATGAGTATCCGAGCCGTGGTCTGGGACGTGGACGACACCCTTTTCGACTACACCACCGCCGACCGTGAGGGCATGCGGGCGCACCTCCTGGCGGAGGGGCTGCTCGCTCGGTTCGAGACGCCGGAACAGGCGCTCGCGGCGTGGCGGACGGCGACCGAGGCCCACTGGGCGCGGCACGCGGCGGGGGAGGCCACCTTCGAGGGGCAGCGGCTGGACCGGGTGCGGGCGTTCCTGGGCGCGGAACTCAGTGACGCCGAAGCCGAGGAATGGTTTCTGCGCTACGTCGGGCACTACCAGGCGGCCTGGCAGGTCTTCCCGGACGTGCTGCCCGCCCTGGACGCCCTCCCGGAGCACCGGCACGCGGTGCTGTCCAACTCCAGCCTGACCGTCCAGGAGCACAAGCTGCGCACCCTGGGCCTGCGGGACCGGTTCGAGTCCGTGCTGTGCGCCGTCGAGCTGGGGGTGTCCAAGCCGGCCGCCGGGGCCTTCCTGGCCGCCTGTGAGGGGCTGGGGCTGCCCCCGCACGAGGTGGCGTACGTCGGGGATCATCCGGAGATCGACGGGCGGGGCGCGGCGGAGGCCGGGATGATGTCCGTATGGATCGACCGGGGCGGCCCGCACGCGCGGCCGGATGGGACGGTCCTGGCGCACCGGATCACCAGCCTCGCCGAACTCCCGGCGCTGGTCCGCGCGGATACCCGTTTTGGAGCCCCGTCCACCTTCGGGTAATGTTCTTCCTGCGCCGAGGGGAACGGGCCGAAAGGCCGGGCCCCAGGCGCATCTGCTAGAACAAGATCCCCGCTCGGGGCTTGCGTTCCAGTGGCCTATGGTGTAATTGGCAGCACGACTGATTCTGGTTCAGTTAGTCTTGGTTCGAGTCCAGGTAGGCCAGCTCGCAGAGCTCATCTGCACCCGCGGATCTTGTCCGCGAGCCCCCGTTGTGTAGCGGCCTAGCACGCTGCCCTCTCAAGGCAGTAGCGCCGGTTCGAATCCGGTCGGGGGTACTGGTTCCGATCACTCGGAATCGCTAGGGCCCCCGTTGTGTAGCGGCCTAGCACGCCGCCCTCTCAAGGCGGTAGCGCCGGTTCGAATCCGGTCGGGGGTACTGACTGGTCTAAACCATCATTGGTCTATGGTGTAATTGGCAGCACGACTGATTCTGGTTCAGTTAGTCTTGGTTCGAGTCCAGGTAG
>NZ_WWKH01000437.1:0-22729 GCF_009865595.1 Streptomyces sp. SID1328
TCTGTGGAGCTAAGGAGAATTGAACTCCTGACCTCCTGCATGCCATGCAGGCGCTCTACCAACTGAGCTATAGCCCCTCGTGTTCTTCCCGCTCCGCGGGCCGAACAAGAAGAACTTTAGCCTGTGACCTGCCGGAAAGTGAAATCCGGGTCCCGAGGCCCCGACCAGGGGCTTCGGCGCGGCTCAGTCGTCGTCGCCGAGGACCGGCTCGGGCAGACTGCCCGCGTTGTGCTCCAGCAGCCGCCAGCCGCAGGCGGCCTCGCCGAGCACCGACCAGCAGCAGTTGGTCAGGCCGCCGAGGCTCTCCCAGTGGTGCGACTCCAGGCCGAGCAGCCGGCCGATGGTCGTACGGATGGTGCCGCCGTGGCTGACCACCACGAGGGTGCCCTCCTCGGGCAGCTTCTCCGCGTGCCGCAGCACGACGGGGGCGGCCCGGTCGGCGACCTCGGTCTCCAGCTCGCCACCGCCGCGCCGGACCGGCTCGCCGCGCTTCCAGGCGGCGTAGTCGTCGCCGAACCTGGCGATGATCTCCTCGTGCGTCAGGCCCTGCCAGACGCCCGCGTAGGTCTCCCGCAGCGCCTCGTCGCGGACGACGTCGAGACCGGTCAGGGCGGCCAGCTCGTCGGCCGTGTCGGAGGCGCGCCTGAGGTCCGAGGCGATGATCGCGTCCGGCCGCAGCGAGGCGAGCTGCCGGGCGGCCCGGCGGGCCTGGGCGATGCCGGTCTCCGTCAGCTCGACGTCCGTGGTGCCCTGGAAGCGGCGTTCGACGTTCCACGCGGTCTGGCCGTGCCGCCACAGGATGATGCGGCGGCCCCGCCCGGTCCGGTCGGTCACCTCACCGGTGGCGCTCATCAGCGCTCCTGGCCGGGCTCGTCACCGGCCTCGTCCGCGTGCAGCTTGGCGTGCTCCTCGGCCTTGCCGCGGGTGGCGCGGGCCTCCTCGGGCAGCTCCAGCTCGGGGCAGTCCTTCCACAGGCGCTCCAGCGCGTAGAAGACGCGCTCCTCGCTGTGCTGGACGTGGACGACGATGTCGACGTAGTCCAGCAGGATCCAGCGGGACTCGCGGTCGCCCTCGCGGCGGACGGGCTTGGCGCCGCGCTCCTTGAGCAGGCGCTCCTCGATCTCGTCGACGATCGCCCGGACCTGGCGGCCGTTCGGGGCGGAGGCCAGCAGGAACGCGTCCGTGATCGACAGCACGTCGCTGACGTCGTAGGCGATGACGTCGTGGGCGAGCTTGTCGGCGGCCGCCTGGGCGGCGGTGTTGATGAGGTCGAGGGAACGGTCGGTGGCGGTCACTGTGCGGCTTTCGTTCGAGGACGGGGTGTGGTTCACGAAGACTCGGGGCGGGCCGGCCGGGCGCGGGGCGCTGTCCGGAGGCACCGGGACTTCAAGGGTCTCACGCGCGGCCGGGCCCACCCCACGTGTTCCGGTGCTCACGTGGGGTGTGCCGCGCCGGTCAGGAGGCGGCGGGCCGGTAGTCCTGGCCGAGGACGACGAGGACGTCGGCGCCGGAGGAGACGGCGCCCTTGGCCACCGCGCCGGCGGGCAGGCCCAGGGTCTTGGCGACCTCGGTGGCGTTCTGCTTGTCGGCGGCGTCGGAGTAGACCACCTCGGAGGCGGCGCGGGCCCCGGAGGCGGTGCCGCCCTCGATGAACCCGAAGCCGCCGCCGAGCAGGGTCACGCGGGCCTTGTCGGTGTCGTCCTTGGCGCCGGTGGCGTTCTGCACGGCGACCCGGACCGCGGAGCCGGCGTCGGGGCTCTTGGCGGTGCCGCCCAGGATGTTCTTGACCACGCTGTCACTGGTCCCGGCGGTCAGCGTGCCGTCGCTCTGCACCGGCAGGGGAACCGTCCGGTACTTCCCGTCCTTGGCGAGGTCGGCCAGCTTGGCGAGGAAGGTGCCGAGGTCCTTGTCGGTGAGCGGCGGGTCGAGGATCTGCGCGAGGGTCTGCACGGTGGTCGTCGCGGCCGAGGGGTCGGACGACAGCTTGCGCAGCGTGCCCTGCATGACCTCCCCGAACCGCTTGAGCTGGGCGTTCTCGGTCTCGCCGGGCCCCCGGTAGGTGGCGTAGGCGACGGCCGCCTTGCCGCTGAGGGTCTGCGCCCTGCCCTGGTGCACCAGCGGGGCGGCGCCCTTCTTCCCGGCGTCCGGGTCGGGCACGTCGGTGTCGGTGTCGATCTCGATGTTGCCGACCAGCTCCACGAGGTTCTGGAGGTAGGGGGTGTCCAGCCGCCAGGTGCCCTGGATGTCGGTGCCGAGCACGGTGTCGAGCTGGTCGCGGGTGCCGGAGGAGCCGTCGTCGTCCACCGACTTGGCGAGCGTGGTGGTGGTGCCCGAATCGTCGGTCAGGGCGAGGGAGTTGGGGAGCAGGACGGTGGTGCCGCGCTTGGTCGTGGTGTTGTCGACCAGCAGCACGGTGGAGGTGCCGCGCTTGCCGGTGTCGTGCAGGTGGACCACGATCACGTCGCGCTTCTGGGCGCCCGCGGCGACGGTGGTGCCACTCGCGGTGCCGGGTGAGGAGACACCGGGCAGCTTCCCGGCGTACCAGAGGTAGCCGACGCCGCCCGCCACGACCAGGGCGAGGACCACGCCGAGGGCGATGATCCGGCTGCGGGCGCGGCGGCGGGCCTCCTCGCGGCGCTCGGTGCGGTTCTCGGTGAACTTCAGCCAGTCGATGACGTCCTCGGACTCGCCGTCCGGCTCCTCGACGAACGCGAACTCCCCCTCCTCGCCCGCCTTTTGACTCTCGGCCGGGGGTGCCTGGGTCTTCGGGTCGTCATCGGGCTGCGGCTGCTGCGGGATGTACGCGGTCTGCTCGGTGACCCTCTGCTGCTGCCCGCTGGTCGCGGCCTGCCCGTAGGGGTCGTAGCCGGGGGCGGGGTCCTGCGTGCCGGTCCCGTACGGGTCGTAGGGGGCGGCTTGCGTCCCGTAGGGGTCGTAGCCGGGCGGTATGGGCTGTTGCCGACCGGTGTCGTAACCGCCCCGGGCGTAGCCCTGTTGCTGCCCGTAGGGGTCGTAGGTCTGCTGCTGTGGCGGCTGCTGACGGGACGGGACCTGCTGGTACACCGGGCGGCCGTAGTCGTCGTAGCCGACGATCTCGTACTGGTCCCCTCCGTAATTGTCGTCGCCGTACCCAGCTTCGTATCGGTCGTTCACCGGTGCCCCTCTCGGCTCACTCGCCGCGGTACAGCTCGCGTTTGTCGATGTAGCGGACGACCCCGTCCGGGACCATGTACCAGATGGGGTCCCCCTTGGCGACTCTCGCCCGGCACTCGGTGGAGGAGATGGCCAGCGCGGGCACCTCGACCAGGGAGACCCCGCCCGCGGGCAGGCCGGCGTCGGTCAGCTGGTGGCCGGGGCGGGTGACGCCGACGAAGTGGGCCAGGGAGAAGAGTTCCGCCGAGTCGCGCCAGGTGAGCAACTGGGCGAGGGCGTCGGCACCGGTGATGAAGAACAGGTCGGTGTCGGGGTTGAGGGCGCGCAGGTCGCGCAGGGTGTCCACGGTGTAGGTGGGGCCGCCGCGGTCGATGTCGATGCGGCTGACGGAGAACTGCGGGTTCTCGGCGGTGGCGATGACCGTCATCAGGTAGCGGTCCTCGGCCGGAGAGACGTTTCGGTGCGACTTCTGCCAGGGCTGCCCGGTGGGCACGAACACCACCTCGTCCAGCCGGAACCGGGCGGCGACCTCACTGGCCGCCACGAGGTGCCCGTGGTGGATCGGGTCGAAGGTGCCGCCCATGACGCCGAGCCTGCGCCGGCCCGTGCGGGCGGGGCCGTGGTCCGCCGAGTCCCGTGCCGGATCGTCAACGGTGCCCTCCGCCGGACCGGTAGGCATGTCCTGCTCTCCCATGCGTGCAGACCCTACCGGCCCGGCCTGCGGCTTCTCGCCGGGGACCGGCCGGGCTTCAGCGGTCGCGGTTGAAGCGGGTGGTGATCCACAGCAGGAGCAGCAGGATGAACAGGGCGCCGCCGCCGGTGAGGGCGGGGTTCAGGCTGTCGTGGTTGCCGCCGTGCTCTGCGCCCTCGGCGGCGAGAGTGACCAACTGGGCAGCGGTGCTGTGGAGGCTCATCTTCGGCGTGACCTATCGCGTGTGGGCGGGATAAAGACGTCTGCCCATCGTAAGCGGGCACCCCCTCGACGATCACGCCGACTCCGGCAAAGGGGCGTGCGGGGCCCGGGGGGAACCTCCAAGAGGCGTCAGTCGTCCTTCTGCTTGTAGCCGCGCAGGAGGAACCAGCCGGTCAGCGCGCAGCCCACGACCATCACGATCAGCACGATCCGGAGCAGGTCGCCCGGCCCCTGCTGCTGGGCGGCGCTCGACGCGGCCTCGGTCAGCCAGGCGGCTGCGGGGTGGTGCTCCATGACATGGCTCCTTTGAGGGTGCTGCCCGTCCACGGTATCTCCGCCTAGGCTGGGCCCGGTCCGGGGGGCGCAGCGGGTTATCCGAGACGCAGGGGGAAGACATGTCCGACGACCGCCACGAGCAGGCCGGCCACGAGCGGGTGCCGGGCCGGCACCGCAGCCGCTTTCCGGGTATCTCCTCGCGCGCGTACGAGCATCCGGCCGACCGCTCCGCCCTCGTGGCGCTGCGCAGACTGACCGGATTCGACACGGTGTTCAAGGCGCTGAGCGGGCTGCTGCCGGAGCGGAGCCTGAAGCTGCTGTTCCTGTCCGACTCGGTGCGGGTCTCCGACCGCCAGTTCACTCACCTCAGCGACATGCTGCGGGACGCCTGCTACATCCTCGACCTGGACAGGGTCCCGGCGATGTACGTCACGCAGGACCCGAAGCCGAACGCGATGTGCATCGGCCTGGACGAGCCGGTCATCGTGGTGACCACCGGCCTGGTGGAGCTGCTGGACGAGGAGGAGATGCGGGCGGTCGTCGGCCACGAGGTGGGCCACGCCCTGTCCGGCCACTCCGTGTACCGCACGGTGCTGCTGTTCCTGACCTCGCTGGCGCTGAAGGTGGCGTGGATTCCGCTGGGCAATGTGGCGATCATGGCGATCGTGACGGCGCTGCGGGAGTGGTTCCGCAAGTCCGAGCTGTCGGCCGACCGGGCCGGGCTGCTGGTGGGCCAGGACCTCAGGGCGTCGATGCGCGGCCTGATGAAGATCGCGGGCGGCAACCACCTGCACGAGATGAACGTGGACGCGTTCCTGGAGCAGGCCGAGGAGTACGAGGCCGGGGGCGACCTGAGGGACTCGGTGCTGAAGATCCTGAACGTGCTGCCCCGCTCGCACCCCTTCACCACGATCCGGGCGGCCGAGCTGAAGAAGTGGGCCGACTCCCGCGACTTCCAGCGGATCATGGACGGTCACTACCCGCGCCGCGAGGAGGACAAGGACGCCCGCGTCGGCGAGTCCTTCCGCCAGTCCGCCGCGAGCTATGCCGACGAGGTGCGCACCAGCAAGGACCCGCTGATGAAGCTGGTCTCGGACCTCGCGGACGGCGCGGGCGGCCTGGGCGGCCGGGTGAAGCGGGGATTCAACGGCTTCACCGGGCAGCCCCCGAAGGACGGTCCCGCCGACGGCGCCCCCGCGGGGGGCTGAGCACCCGCGCTCACCCGCGCGGCTGGGCGGTGTCGGCGAGCGTGCCGCACAGGGCGGGGGCGCCGGTCCCGTAGGGGTCGGTGCCGGGCGGTCCGCCCGCCTTGGCACGCTCGCCGGCCAGCAGCGGCCGGAGATAGGCGCCGGTGTCCGCGGCGCAGGAGAGCGGGCCCGCCTCGGCGCTGGAGACGGTCAGCCGGGTCTGGCCGATGCGCAGGGTGTCGCGGTCGAAGCGGAAGGTCAGCTCGCGGCGCACGGTGAACAGCGACACCGGGGTCTTCCCCTCGGTGCCGGCCGCGCGCACGGCGTAGACGAAGGTGCCGTCGGCCACGACCTGGAGGGTGGCCGCGTCGGTCTCGGTCACCCTCAGGGCGCCGCGGGTGCGGATGTCGTCGTCGGCGAGGGCGGTACGGGAGGGGTCGAAGCGGACCATCCAGCCGGTGGGCGCGTGCCTGCCGTCGGCCGCCGGGGCGTCCATGCTCCGGTCGAACTGGTCGAGCTGGTCGGCGGCGATCAGGGCCCGTACGGGGCGGACCTGGCGGCCGGTGAGCACGGCGGGGTCGAGCGCGGAGTGCAGGACGTACTTGCGGGCGGTGTCGAGGGCCGCGAGTACCTGGCTGTCGGAGAAGTGCGCGGTGGGCTGGGAGGGGGGCAGCGGAATCCCGGCGAGGCCCACCGCGAACCGGGCCGCGGGGCTGCGGGCGTACAGCGTCCGGGCATCGGGGGCGCCGGGCACCGGGCCGCGCGGGGCGAGGGGGACGACGCTCATGCGCAGCGGCTCGGTGGACCTCTTCACGGGTGCTGCGCCGTACGGGTGGCGGAAGCCCATGAAGACGGCGGTGCCGAAGGCCACGGCGAGCAGCAGCAGGAGCACCATGGCCTGCCGGGGGACGCCCCGGCGCAGGGGCGGGCGGCGGCGTACGGCGGGGGCGTGGTCGCTGACGCGTTCGCGGGCGGAGGATTCCTGGAGGCGGGCAGCACGGACGAACGACTCGTCGAACACGACGGATCGGTACTCGTCCTCGGCACCGCCGGGGGCGCCCTCGGGTGTGCCCTCCGGTGGGTCTCCAGGCCCGCCCATACCTTCAGGGTAGGTCGCGGCGGGCTCGGGTAAACGCGCTGGTACGCGACAACTTCTGACAGGTTCCCACCAAAAACGCCGGGCGGGCGTCAGGGGGCGGGCGGGATCGCGGAGACGGCCGGCCGGGACTGCTCGGCGGTGGGGGAGGGCACGGCCGCGCCGTCCCGGCCGAGGCCGGTGGAGGCGGGCGCGGGTACCTGGTCCCGGCTGCCCGAGGAGGTGCCCCGGTAGACGGCGGCGAAGGCCAGCGCGACCATGCCGACGCCCATCACCACGGCGAGCAGCCAGGCCACGGGCCGGTGCCAGCGCAGGCCCGCCAGGGGGCCCTCGTGGCCGTCGTGGGCGTAACCGCCGTCGAGGTCGTCGTCGAGGTCGTGGCCGAAACCGCTGCCCTCGGGGCCGTAACCCTCGTCGTAGGGGTCGGCGGGGGCGTGGGTGCGGCGGGCGTCGGTCTCGGACGCCTCGGCTCTTGCCTCGGCGGCGGCGAGGAGGCGCTCCACGGCGGTGGGCTCGTGGACGGTGGCGGCGGCGACGAAGGCCGCGTCGAACACCACGGAGGCGAACTCTTCGTCCGACATTCCGCGGTCGTGGTCGTCGTCGGGCTCCCAGCCGTCAGGGAACGGCGTGCCCCCCACGTCCTCCGGCACGGGTCCAGAGTAGACCTGGGGGGTCAATTTGGGCAGACGGTATGGAAATTCGTCCGCCCTCCCGTGGCCTTCCGGTGAAGGTGCTCAGGGGCGTACGTGGCCGTCGCCGGTGACGATGTACTTGGTGCTGGTCAGCTCCGGAAGGCCCATGGGGCCACGGGCGTGCAGCTTCTGGGTGGAGATGCCGATCTCCGCGCCGAAACCGAACTGGCCGCCGTCGGTGAAGCGGGTGGAGGCGTTCACGGCGACCGTGGTGGAGTCCACCAGTCGGGTGAAGCGCCGGGCCGCCTGCTGACTGGTGGTGACGATCGCCTCGGTGTGGCCGGAGCTCCACAGCCGGATGTGCTCGACGGCCTTGTCCAGGGAGTCGACCACGGCGGCGGCGATGTCGTACGACAGGTACTCGGTCTCCCAGTCCTCCGGCACGGCCTCCACCACGGTCGCCCTGGTGCCCTCGGCGTGGGCCAGGACGCGCGGGTCGGCGTGCACGGTGACCCCGGCCTCGGCGAGCGCGTCCAGGGCGCGGGGCAGGAAGGCGGCGGCGATGTCCTGGTGGACCAGGAGGGTCTCGGCGGCGTTGCAGACGCTGACCCGCTGGGCCTTGGAGTTGACCAGGATGTCGATCGCCATGTCGATGTCGGCGTCGGCGTCCACGTAGACGTGGCAGTTGCCGGTGCCGGTCTCGATGACGGGGACGGTGGACTCGCCGACCACGGTCCGGATCAGGGAGGCGCCGCCGCGCGGGATGAGCACGTCGACCAGGCCGCGGGCGCGCATCAGCTCGCGGACGCTCTCCCGGCTCTCCCCCGGCACGAGCTGGACGGCGTCGGCGGGCAGCCCGGCGCCGCCCACGGCGTCCCGGATCACCCCGACCAGGGCCGTGTTGGATTCGTAGGCGGAGGCGGAGCCGCGCAGCAGGACGGCGTTGCCGGACTTCAGGCAGAGCGCGGCGGCGTCGACGGTGACGTTGGGCCGGGCCTCGTAGATGATGCCGACGACGCCCAGCGGGACGCGGACCTGGCGCAGGTCGATGCCGTTGGGCAGGGTGTTGCCCCGGACGATCTCGCCGACCGGGTCGGGCAGCTTCGCCACGTCGCGCACGTCGGCGGCGATGGCCCGGACCCGCTCCGGGGTGAGGGTGAGCCGGTCCACGACGGACTCGCTGGTGCCGTTCTCCCGCGCCCTGGCCACGTCACGGGCGTTGGCGGCCACGATCTCGGCGGTGCGGACCTCCAGCGCGTCCGCGACGGCGAGCAGCGCGTCGTCCTTGTCGGCGCGCGGCAGCGGCGCGAGGTCGGCGGCGGCCGCCTTGGCCCGGTAGGCGGCCCGGGTGACCGGCGAGAGGGAGTCGTACGGGGAGAGCGTGGTCATGGGGGAAGGGTAGTGCGCGGCCTTGGGCCCTCAGGGGCCGTCCCGTACCGCGAGACGGGGCGGAAGGAGCCCGTCAGAACGGGTGGACCCCTACGGGGGTGGCCGGTGCGGGCCCGTAGCCCTCGGCGAGGCGCTGGTGGTAGGTCTCGCGGTCGATGACCTCCAGGCCGACGATCTCCCAGGGCGGCAGCCCGGCGGTCTGCCGGTGCTCACCCCACAGCCGCAGCGCGACGGCGGCCGCGTCGTGCAGGTCGCGGGCCTCCTCCCAGTACCGGATCTCCGCGTGGTCGCCGGCGTATCTGCTGGTCAGGAGGAAGGGATGGTCGTGCGCGAGCTGCTCCAGGGCCCGCCGCAGGTCCTGTACGGGGACGCGCTCCCCGGAGACGCTGAGGGTGACGTGCCACAGGCGGGGCAGGTCCTTGGGCTCCTCGTAGGTGTCCCCGGCCGCGACGCTCGTCAGAGCACCGCGGGACGCCGCCCCGGGACGGACTCGTCTCACGACGGCCTCCTTCACGCATGGCCCCTTGACGGAGCGTGTCCCTTCAACACGCCCCCGCCTCAAAGTTGAGCAGGCCGCAGGGCTCCGCGTGGCGGTTTTACGGAACGTCCCCCACCGGGGTCGTCGGGCGTGCCGGGCTCTTCCGGCGCCGGGCCGGCGGTCAGGGGTGCAGGAGTACCAGGTCGTCCCGGTGGACGACCTCGCGTTCGTAGGCTGGGCCCAGCTCGCGTGCCAGCTCGCGGGTCGAACGCCCGAGCAGTTGGGGCAGCTCCCTGGCGTCGAAGTTCACCAGCCCCCGCGCCACCGCGTGCCCCGCCCGGTCCCGCAGCTCCACCGGGTCCCCGGCGCTGAACTCGCCGGTGACGGCGGCGATCCCGGCCGGCAGCAGGGAGCTGTGCCGCTCGACCACCGCCCGCACCGCGCCGTCGTCCAGGGTGAGGGAGCCCTGCGGGGTGGAGGCGTGCTGGAGCCAGAGCAGCCGGCCCGCCGAGCGCTTGCCGGTGGGGTGGAAGCAGGTGCCGGTGTCGCCGCCCGCGAGGGCGTCGGCGGCGTGCACGGCGTTGGTGAGCACCACGGGGATGCCCGCGGCGGCCGCGATCCGGGCGGCCTCGACCTTGGTGACCATGCCCCCGGTGCCGACGCCCGCCTTGCCCGCGCTGCCGATCTCGACCCCGTCGAGGTCGGCCGGGCCGCGCACCTCGGCGATGCGGGAGGTGCCCGGGCGGGCGGGGTCGCCGTCGTAGACGCCGTCGATGTCGGAGAGGAGGACCAGCAGGTCGGCGTGGACGAGGTGGGCGACGAGGGCGGCGAGGCGGTCGTTGTCGCCGAAGCGGATCTCGTCGGTGGCGACGGTGTCGTTCTCGTTGACGACCGGGAAGGCGCCCATCGCCAGCAGCTTGTCCAGGGTGCGGGAGGCGTTGCGGTGGTGGGCGCGGCGGCTCATGTCGTCGCTGGTGAGCAGGACTTGGCCGACGCGGACGCCGTAGCGGGCGAAGGAGGCGGTGTACCGGGCGACCAGCAGGCCCTGGCCGACGCTGGCGGCGGCCTGCTGGCGGGCGAGGTCCTTGGGTCGGCGGTCCAGGCCGAGCGGGGCGAGTCCGGCGGCGATGGCGCCCGAGGAGACCAGCACGATCTCCTTCTCCCCGCCGCCGCGCACCTTCGCCAGTACGTCGACCAGCGCGTCCACGCGGTCCGCGTCGAGCCCGCCGGCGGCGGTGGTCAGCGAGGAGGACCCCACCTTGACGACGATCCGCCGGGCGTCGCCCACGGTCTGCCTTGCGCTTGCCACCTTGCCCGCTGTCCTCTCGCCCGGTCCGTGTGCCCGCAATCTACGGGAATGCCGGTGGCCGGTGCATACGGGTTTCAGCAGGCGGACGGCGGTGCGGTGAAGGTACGGCGTGCGGACGGAGCACGTTCTGCGACCATGGAGCCCATGCGAAAAGGCGGTGCGGTGCGAGCGGTTGCGGCTGCGGTGGGCGGGGCGTTGCTCGTCCTCGGGGCGACGGGGTGCGGGGGTCCTCAGAAGAAGGACCCGGCTTCCGCGCGGGCCCAGGACGACAGAAAGGCCCCGGAGGCCGACCTGAAGCGGGTGCCCGGCGTCGGTGACCGGCTGTGGAAGCGCGTGCCCGAGGAGTCCCGGCAGGTGCTGGTCGTCTCCGGCGAGGCGCGGAACTCGGCCGACTCGCACGCGGCGCTGTACACGAAGCAGGGGTCGACCTGGACGCGGGAGCGCGCCTGGGACACCCACAACGGCCGCAAGGGCTGGACGACCAACCACCACGAGGGCGATCTGCGCAGCCCGGTCGGGGTGTTCACCCTCAGCGACGCCGGCGGGGTGCTGGCCCAGCCGGGGGCCAGGCTGCCCTACACCGAGTCGGCCGCCTTCCAGGCACCGCGCTACTGGAAGAAGTCGTACTGGCACGACTTCGACCTGGTCATCGCCATCGACTACAACCGCGTCAAGGGCACCCCGCCCAACGACCAGACGCGCCCGCAGGGGCAGTCCAAGGGCGGCGGAATCTGGCTGCACATGGACCACGGCAGCGGTACGTCGGCGTGCGTGAGCCAGTCGAAGGCCGACATGGAGTACCTGCTGCGCACGCTGGACCCGAAGCAGCATCCGGTCGTGGTGATGGGCGACGCGGCGGACCTGAAGGTGTGAACCCGCAGGTGTGAACACGGTGAAGCGCCGGTGCGCAGGACCGCACCGGCGCTTCTCGCCGTCCGGGATCAGCCGTGGCGGTGGCGCCAGCCCTGCCAGGCGGAGTCGATCATCTCGTCCAGGCCGTGCCGGGCCGTCCAGCCCAGCTCGGCGTGGATGCGGTCGGCGGCGGCCACCACGCGGGCGGGGTCGCCGGCGCGGCGCTCGGTGACCTCGGGGGTGACGTGCTCGTTGCCGGTGGTCTTGAGGATGCGGTCCACCATCTCGCGGACCGAACTGCCCTCACCGCGGCCGATGTTGAGGACCAGCGAGGTGCCCTCGGGGGCCTCGCGCAGCCGGACGGCGGCGGCCTGGTGGGCGGAGGCGATGTCCTGGACGTGGATGTAGTCCCGTACGCAGGTGCCGTCCTCGGTGGCGTAGTCGTCGCCGAAGATGCGGGGGGCCTCGGACGCCTCCAGGCGCTCGAAGACCATGGGGATGAGGTTGAACACACCCTCGTCGGAGAGTTCGGGCGCGGCCGCTCCGGCCACGTTGAAGTAGCGCAGGCTGACGGCGCGCAGGCCGTGGGCGCGGGCGGCGGCCGCGATGAGCCACTCACCGACGAGCTTGGTCTCCCCGTAGGGGCTCATCGGGGCGCACGGGGTGTCCTCGGTCACGAGGTCGACGTCGGGCATGCCGTAGACCGCGGCGGAGGAGGAGAAGACGATCCGCTCCACCCCGGTGGCCGTCATGGCGGCGAGCAGGGTCTGCAGGCCCGTCACGTTCTCGCGGTAGTAGTGGAGCGGGCGCTCGACCGACTCCCCCACCTGCTTCTTGGCGGCGATGTGCACCACGCCGGTCACGCCGTGCTCGCGCAGGCTGTTCTCGAGCAGTTCCTGGTCCAGCACGCTGCCCACGACCAGCGGAACCCCGGCGGGAACCCGGTCGGCACTGCCCGTCGACAGGTCGTCGTACACGACGACGCTCTCGCCGCCCGCCGTCATCGCGCGCACCACGTGCGAGCCGATGTACCCGGCGCCTCCCGTGATCAGCCAGCTCATTCCAGGGCCTCCTCGAAGTTCCTTACCGGCAGCAGACTCCTTGATGGTCCGGGGAAAATCGAATCCGACATCCCGTGACGGACATTCCGAAAGGGGACGTGAGTGGAGATATGAGATGGACCACCTCGCCCGTCGGAAAGGAGCGATTCGCGCTGCGGGAGCGTCCTTGTACTCTGTGGCGGCGGCACGATTGGGCCCGTCGGCGGACAGAGTTCACTCAGAGTTCACTCCGGTCCCGGCCCACACTCACGTGATCGGTTCTCGGAACAGGTTGTAAAGGATGCCCAAACTCTCTCTCGTCGTCCCTGCGTACAAGGTGCAGGCGTACCTCGCGGAGTGCCTCGACTCGATCCTCGAACAGGATTTTCCGGACTTCGAGGTCATCGCCGTCGACGACTGTTCCCCGGATGCCTCGGGCGCCATTCTGGACGAGTACGCCGAGCGTGACCCCCGTATTCACGTGATTCACCTCACGGAGAACGTGGGCCTCGGCCGTGCGCGCAACGCGGGCATGGAAAAGGCGACGGGCGAGTACCTCCTGTTCCTCGACAGCGACGACACCCTCACCGAGGGCGCGCTGCGGGCGATAGCCGGGCGGCTCGAGGCCGCCGGTGACCCGGAGATACTCGTGTACGACTACGCGCGCAGCTACTGGGACGGCAGGGTCCGCCCGAACATGCGCGCCGCCCTGCTCCGCCCCGACGGCCCGGAGTCCTTCCCGCTGTCCGAGCGTCCGCAGCTGCTGGACCTGCTCCAGATCGTCTGGAACAAGGCCTACCGCCGCGACTTCGTCCTCCGCATGGGCCTGAGCTTCCCGCCCGGCTACTACGAGGACGCCCCCTGGACGTTCTGCTCGATGATCAGCGCCGAGCACATCGCCCTGCTGGACCGGGTCTGCGTGATGTACCGCCAGCGCCGCGAGGGCGGCAACATCCTGAAGACGGTCAGCCGCAAGCACTTCGACGTCTTCGACCAGTACGGGCGCATCTTCGGCTTCCTGGACGCGCACCCCGAACTCGACCAGTGGCGCGGACCGTTGTTCCGCAAGATGGTCGACCACTACCTGACCGTCCTCACCAAGCCCGGCCGGCTGCCGCAGAACGCGCGGGCCGAGTTCTTCCGCCGCGCCTCCGCCGACTACCGCGCGCGCCTGCCCCAGGGCTTCGCCCGGCCCGGCGGCAACCTCGGCCACAAGTACGCGATGCTGGAGCGGGGTTCGTATCTCACGATGGCGAGCGCGCTGGGCGCGGTGAAGCTCCGCCAGGCGGTGCGCCGCCGGGCCCTCACCACCCTGAACCAGTCCAAGCGCAACGCGATGGGCGTGTTCTACCAGTCGCAGCTCAAGCTGCCGCTGGACGAGAACCTGGCGCTGTTCTCCGCCTACTGGAGCCGCAGCGTCTCCTGCAACCCCGCCGCCATCGACGCCGAACTCGCCCGGCTGGCACCGCAGGTGCGCCGGGTGTGGGCGGTCCAGGCGGACGCGGTGGACCGGGTGCCGGCCGGACACGAGTTCGTGCGGGTCGGCTCGCGCGAGTACTGGTCGGTGCTGGCCCGCGCCAAGTACCTCGTGAACAACGTGAACTTCGCGGACAGCGTGGTCAAGCGCGAGGGCCAGATCCACCTCCAGACCCACCACGGCACCCCGCTGAAGACCATGGGCCTGGACCAGCGCAAGTACCCGGCGTCCACCAACATGAGCTTCGACAAGCTCCTGGAGCGCTGCGACCGCTGGGACTTCAGCCTCAGCTCCAACCGGTTCTCCACCACGGTGTGGGAGCGGGTCTATCCCTGCTCGTACGTCTCGCTGGAGACCGGCTACCCGCGCAACGACATCCTCGTCAACGCCACCGCTGAGGACGTCCGCCGGGCCCGCGCCTCACTCGAACTCGCCGACGGCACGCGGGCGTTCCTCTACATGCCGACCCACCGCGAGTACCAGGCCGGCTTCACCCCCAGCCTCGACCTGGTCCGGCTCGCCGACGAACTCGGCCCGGACGTCACGCTGATGGTGCGCGGCCACTACTTCTACGGCAGCTCCCCGCACGTGGAGGAGCTGCGCCGCAGCGGCCGTATCGTCGACGTCTCGGGGCACCCGCGCGTGGAGGAGCTGTACCTCGCCGCGGACGCCCTGATCACGGACTACTCCTCCGCGATGTTCGACTACGCGGTGCTGGACCGGCCGGTCATCATCTACGCCTCCGACTGGGACATCTACTCGGCGGTGCGCGGCACCTACTTCAACCTGATGGAGGAGCCGCCCGGCGCGGTGGCCACCTCGCAGGCGGAGCTGATCAGGCTCCTCGAATCGGGCGAGTACGACGGGCCGGAGGCGGCCCGCTACCGTGACCGGTTCCGCAGGCGCTACTGCGAATTCGACGACGGCCACGCGGCCGAGCGGGTGGTGCGCCGGGTCTTCCTCGGCGAGGAGGACATGCTGCCCCTCGTCCCGTTCGCCGACCGTCACCACGCACCGACTCCCCCGCAGGCGCTCGAACCGCTCGAGCGGGCCTGACCACTCATGAGGAGAGACAACCCGACCATGGCCCCTCGGCTCAGTGTGATCGTTCCCATCTACAACGTGGAGCGCTACCTGCCCGCCTGCCTCGACTCGCTGGCGGCGCAGACCTTCCAGGACCTCGAGGTCCTGATGGTCGACGACGGTTCGCCCGACGACTCGGCCGCGATAGCCGCCGAGTACGCGGCCCGCGACGAGCGGTTCCACCTCATCCGCAAGGAGAACGCCGGTCTCGGCGCGGCCCGCAACACGGGCATCGCGCACATGTCCGCCGACGCGGAGTACCTGACCTTCGTCGACAGTGACGACGTCATCCCGCCGGACGCCTACCGGCTGATGGTGAGCAGCCTCGACGAGACCGGCTCGGACTTCGCCACCGGCAACGTCTTCCACCTCAAGGGCGAGCGCTCCTGGCAGGTGCCGCTGCTGAGGATGCTGGCCGGCGAGGCCCGCAAGCGCACCCACATCTCGAAGATCCCGAAGCTGGTCGCCGACCGCATCGCCTGCAACAAGGTCTTCCGCCGGACCTTCTGGGAGGGCCAGGGCTTCTCCTTCCCCGAGGGCATCCTGCACGAGGACATCCCGGTGGTGCTCCCGGCGCACTACAAGGCCGAAGCGGTCGACATCATCGGCGAGCCGACCTACTACTGGCGGCTGCGCGAGGGCGAGTCGGCCCCGTCGATCACCCAGCGCCGCCGGGAGCCGCAGGCCATCCGCGACCGGGTCACCGCGGTCAGCATGGTCAGCGACTACCTCGCCCAGCAGCCCGGCGCCGAGTTCGCCGAGTACAAGCGCCAGTACGACGACCGCGTGCTCCGCGACGACCTGCGCCTGTTCCTGCGGGTCGTGCCGGACGCGACCGCCGAGTTCCACGAGGCGTTCCTGGAGGCGACCAACCGCTTCCTCGACACCATCGACCCGAAGATCGTCATGGCGCTGCCGACGGACCTGCGCGTCCAGTGGCTGCTGGTGCGCAAGCACGCCATGCCCGAGCTGATCGCCCTGCTGGCCTCCCAGCGCCGCAAGGACCCGGTCGAGGTCTCCGGCACCTTCCGCAAGTACGCCAGCTTCCGCACGCTGGAGGAGAGCGGCTTCGAGCTGCCCAAGGCGGCGCTGCGCATCGACGGCGACCTCGGTCTGCGCGCCCCGCTGCGCGCGGCGACCTGGCGCAACGGCAAGCTGTTGCTGTCCGGTGACGCCTACATCGACAAGATCGACATGTCGGCGAAGCGGAGCAGCCTGAAGGTCCTCCAGCTCAAGAGGTCCGGATCGCGCCAGCGCATGTTCCTCCCCGCGAAGAACGTCTACCGCCCGGAGACAACCACCGACTCCGGCCAGAAGCGCTACAACTACGACTGGGCCGGCTGGGAGCTGGAGCTGGACCCGGCCAAGCTGCGCAAGGGCGGCGCCTGGCGCGAGGGCCTGTGGCACGTCGGCATCAACGTCTACGCCTCCGGCCTGGTGCGCCGCAGCGCGGTGTGGGCGCGCGGCGGCTCGGCGGCCAACTTCGCGCCGTACCAGTGGCTCGACGACGACTTTAGGATGCTGCCGGTCGTGGAGCGCGGCGCGCTCAAGCTGCGCGTGGAGAAGGTGCGCGCGCTGATCACCGACCGCCGGCTCACCGCGGACTCGGTCGAGATCGACGGCGAGCTGCGCACCGACCTGAAGTCCGGCGAGACGCTCTCGCTGCGGCTGACCAACGCCAAGAGCGGCGAGGTCCGCTGGTACCCGATCGACGTCGGCCGGACGGGGGCCCGCACCACGTTCCAGAGCCGGGTGCCGCTGGCCGACGTGGTGCTGCTGGCCAGCGAGGACGTCGACGACCACGCCCAGCCCGAGCGCCGGCTGTGGAGTGTCGCGCTGCTGGCCAAGTCCCCGGACGGAACGCAGCGCCAGTTCGGCAGTGTCATGCGCGACGGCCTCGCGGACCTCTCCGCCGACGTGCCCGAGTCCTTCGGCGCGGCCGGTGCCAACCGCGAGGTCGCCCTGATCTCCGGCAACAACGGCTATCTGAAGATCGTCGGCCGGGTTCGCCGCGCTGTGCTGACCTCGGTCGCCGTCCGGGAAGGCAGGATCGCCGTCGGCGGCCGCGCCTCGCGCGAGCTGATCGGCTCCGAGCTGGTGCTCAAGGCCAGCAACCGCTTCGACGAGCGCAAGGCGTCGGTGGACTGGGCGGACGACGGCACCTTCACCGTCTCCTTCGACCCGTCCGTGATGGGCGGCTCCGGCGGGGTCCCGCTGAAGGCCGGCCGCTGGAACCTGCTGCTGCGCAGCGAGAACGAGAGCGTGCCGGACGCCGAGTTCGTCATCGACCGGCTCGCCTCCGCGCAGTTCCCGCTCCACACCGAACTGGGCGGCCGCCGCTACTGGTTCGAGAGCCGCTGGGGCGACTTCCCGCAGCTCAACTGCCGCTCGGAGCTGACCGACCTGGAGCGCGGCCCGTACCGCATGCTCCAGTTGCGCCGCGAGGTGTACGAGCCGGGCCGCGAGCAGCCGCTGCGCGACCAGGTGTTCTTCCTCAGCTACAACGGCAAGCAGTACTCGGACAGCCCGCGTGCCATGCACGAGGAACTGCTGCGCCGGGGCAGCGACATGAAGTTCCTGTGGGCCGTGCGCGACGGCCAGGTGGTCCTGCCGCCCACCGCCGAGAAGGTCCGCATGTGGGGCCGGGAGTGGTTCGAGGCGCTGGCCACCTCGCGCTACATCGTCACCAACGGGCACCTGCCCGAGTGGGTGGAGCGCCGCCCCGGCCAGGTCATCGTGCAGACCTGGCACGGCACCATGCTGAAGAAGATCGGTCACGACATCGAGACCCTCTACTTCGACCGCGAGTACCAGAACCGGCTGGCGCTGGAGGCGAAGAACTGGAGCCTGCTGGTCTCCTCCAACCGCTTCTCCACGCCGATCCTCAAGCGCGCCTTCTCCTACGACGGTGAGATCCAGGAGGCGGGTTACCCCCGCAACGACTACCTGTACTCCCCGGACAAGGACAAGATCGCGGCCAAGGTCCGGGAGTCGCTGGGCATCCCGAAGGACAAGAAGGTCGTGCTGTACGCGCCGACCTGGCGCGACGACCAGTCGCACAGCGCCGGCCAGTATCTGTTCGACCTGCGGATCGACCTGGAGGACGCGCGCCGCCGCCTCGGCGACGACCATGTGCTGCTGATCCGCCGCCACTCCAACGTGGTCGACGCGGTGCCCGGCGCGGGCAACGGCTTCGTCTTCGACGCCTCGGAGTACCCGGACATCGCCGACCTGTACCTGGCGGCGGACATCATGATCACCGACTACTCGTCCGTGATGTTCGACTACGCCCACCTCAAGCGGCCGATGCTCTTCTTCACGTACGACCTGGAGCACTACCGCGACAAGCTGCGCGGGTTCTACTTCGACTTCGAGAAGGACTCGCCCGGCCCGCTGATCGACAACTCCGAGGACCTGGTGAGCGCGATCCGCGACATCGACACGGTGTCCGCGGAGTACCAGGAGCGGTTCGACCGCTTCCACCACCTGTTCTGCGACCTGGACGACGGCCACGCCTCGGCGCGGGTCGTGGACCGGATGCTGGAGCAGGCCAAGGAGATCTGAGCCGGAGACCGAAAAGGGGCCGGGCCCGGAGGGAATGTCCTCCGGGCCCGGCCCCTTTGCCGTCCCGCTGTGCCCTGTCGTCCCGGTGGGCTCAGAGGCGGACGGTCTTCACCGCGAACTGGCCGGTCAGGGTGAAGTAGGGCCGCAGTTCGGTCTCCCGGCGGCGGACCTCCCGCTTCGGTCGCGGGGCCGGCTTCAGCACCCGCCTGGCCTCCCTCAGGGCACGCTCGCCCAGGGAGAAGGAGCGCTCCTGGAGGGCGCCGGCCACGGCCTCCTCGGTGACGAGCACGGGCCTCGGCAGCACGAACACGTCGATCGGGCTGAGCACGTCGGTGGCCAGCTTCGCCAGCGCCACCCGCTCGGCACCGGCCGCCGGGCGCACCCAGAAGTCCCAGACGATCTCCGAGCCCGTCCCGCCGGTGTGCTCCTCCGCCAGGGCCGCGCAGTCCACGACGGCGGTGACGGTGCCGTCCCCCGCGTCCTGGAGCGGGAAGGCCAGCACGCGCTTCTTGTCGCGCCGGTGCACCGCCTCCAGCACCGCGCCCTCGCCGGCCTCCGCGCCCCACAGGCCCGCCCGCAGCCGCAGGGTCCGCTCGTCGACCTCGACGGGCCCGGCCTCGGCGTGCGTCGCGCGCAGCACGCTGCGCACCCGCAGCCGGCCCTCCTGGTCCCGGTGGGGCAGCAGCAGCGCGAGCGACGGGCCCTCGGTGCGGGGCAGTCCGACCGCGAGGAGGTCCCGCGTGTCACAGCCGTAGCCGTCGGCGAAGAGCGGCACCTCGGCGCCCGCCGGGGCGGCCAGGGCCAACTGCCAGGTGCCCTGCGGGAGTCCGCCGTCCCAGGGCACGAGCGCGTCGCCGCCGGGGGTCAGCGCGAACCGGCGCTCCTCGGGGGCCTTGCCCTCCTTGCGCAGCACCAGCTCGGCGCCCTCGGCACTCGCGGGCAGCGGGCCCACGGCGATGTGCAGGCTCCCCCGGTCGTCGGCCCGTACGGTGGCGTCACGGGGCAGCTCCTTGCGGGCGTACGCCTGCGCGAGGATCTCCTCGAACCGCTCCCGGCTCGCCGTCTCCTGGAACCGCTCGGCGCCGGTCACCGCGGCCTCGGCCATCTTCAGCCGCAGCTCGTCGTCCCGGACCAGCCGCAGGATGGCCTCCGCCATGGCGTCCACGTCGCCGCACGGCACGATCAGGCCGTCCTCGCCGTCGGTGAGGATGTTGCGCGGGCCGTGGTCGGCGTCCGTGCTGACGACCGGCAGCCCCGCCGCCATGGCCTCCACGACGACGTTGCCGAACGCCTCCCGCTTGGAAGGGAGCACGAAGAGCGAGCCCTTGCCGAACTCGGGGGTCACCGGCGTGGCCGGGCCCATCAGCAACACATGGCTGGACAGCCCGAGTTCATGGATACGGGCCCGCAGGCGGGCCTTCTCGGCGCCGCTGCCGTAGATCCGCAGCGTCCAGTCCGGGGCCTCGGCGTGCACCTGCGCGAACGCCTCGACGAGCAGCGCGTGGTTCTTGTTGTCGGTGAGATGGCCGGCGGAGATGACGACCTTGTTGGTGCCGCGCGAGCGGACCGGCGCGGCCGGCACGCAGTTGGGCATCACCGCGAGCCGGTCGCGGACGCCGGGCACCTGCCCGGCGATGCTGTCGGTCTCCTCGGGGGTGAGCGCGGTCAGCGCGTCCAGGTGGAGGTAGGCGGGGAAGAGCTTCTTCTTCACGTCGTCGGCGTAGATGAGCGGCATCGAGTGCTCCTGGGCGACCCGCAGAAAGCCCCCCTGGGCGTGCGCCAGCAGCACGGTGATGCGCGGGTTGGAGCTGACCACCACGTCGGCGTCGGTGGTGGCGAGGTACTCCAGCAGCCGCAGTTCGGCCAGCCGGCTGACCACCGGCTTCTTCGCCCCGGCGTTCGGCGGGTAGACCAGCGTGAACCGGTCTGCCAGCGGATCGTCCACGTCCGAGACGGGCGAGTGCGGGCGCAGGTCGGTCAGTGCCCGTACCGTCACCCGCGGGTCCAGCGGGAAGTATGACTCGTCGCGAACCTTGCGCAGCGCGACGATCTCCACCTCGTGCCTCTCGGCGAGCGCCCCGGCGAGGTTCTGGGTCGCGCTCACCACCCCGCCCATGTGGCAGAGGTCGCGGACCAGGAATGCGATCTTCACTGTGTGCTCTTCCCCCATGGCGCGTGAGCGCCTCCCATGTTCCAAGTCTGGTGACTAGACGGGGGGATGCGGTAAAAGGTTGTTCGCCAAGAGGCCATATGTCGGTCACCTGCCCTCACCGGGCGTAACGCGAAGGCCGGGGGCGGCGCCGGAAACCCTCTTGAGAGGGGGTTTCCGGCGCCGCCTTCCCGGCCCAGTGGCTGACTTTCGCGTCCTAGAAGGGCTCGAAGTCGTCGAACTCCTTCTGCGCCTCGTCGCGTTCGGCCTGGCGGTCCCTGCGGCGCTGGGCCGCCGGGCGCTCCTCCTCGAAGCGGTGGTCCTCGCCTCGGCGGCCGAGCATCTCGGCGCCGGCGGTGACGGTGGGCTCCCAGTCGAAGACGACCGCGTTCTCCTCGGGGCCGATGGCGACGCCGTCGCCCGCGCGGGCGCCCGCCTTCGTCAGCCGGTCCTCGACGCCGAGGCGGTTGAGGCGGTCGGCGAGGTAGCCGACGGCCTCGTCGTTGTTGAAGTCGGTCTGGCGCACCCAGCGCTCCGGCTTCTCGCCGCGCACCCGGTACAACGGCTCGCCGTCCAGCTCCTCGCGGGTGACGGTGAAGCCCGCGTCGTCCACGGCCTTGGGCCGGATGACGATGCGCGTCGCCTCCTCCTGCGGCTTGGCGGCACGCGCCTGGCCGACCAGGTCACCGAGGGCGAAGGTCAGCTCGCGCAGACCGGTGTGGGCCACCGCGGAGACCTCGAAGACACGGTAGCCGCGCGCCTCCAGGTCGGGGCGGACCATCTCGGCGAGGTCCTTGCCGTCGGGCACGTCGATCTTGTTGAGGACGACGACGCGGGGCCGGTCCTCCAGACCGCCGTAACTGCGCAGCTCCTCCTCGATGATGTCGAGGTCGGAGAGCGGGTCGCGGTCGGACTCCAGCGTGGCGGTGTCCAGCACGTGCACCAGCACCGAGCAGCGCTCCACGTGACGCAGGAACTCAAGTCCCAGGCCCTTGCCCTGGCTGGCGCCGGGGATGAGACCGGGCACGTCGGCGATGGTGTAGACGGTCGAACCGGCGGTCACCACACCGAGGTTGGGGACCAGGGTGGTGAAGGGGTAGTCCGCGATCTTCGGCTTGGCGGCGCTGAGCACCGAGATCAGCGAGGACTTGCCCGCGCTCGGGTAGCCGACCAGGGCCACGTCGGCGACGGTCTTCAGCTCCAGGACCACGTCCTGGAGGTCACCGGGCTCGCCGAGCAGCGCGAAGCCGGGGGCCTTGCGGCGGGCGCTGGCGAGCGCCGCGTTGCCGAGGCCGCCCCGGCCGCCCTGCGCGGCGACGTAGGAGGTGCCGTGGCCGATGAGGTCGGCCAGCACATTGCCGGCCTTGTCCAGGACGACCGTGCCGTCGGGGACGGGGAGGACCAGGTCCTGGCCCTCCTTGCCGGAGCGGTGCCCGCCCTCGCCGGGCTTGCCGTTGGTGGCCTTGCGGTGCGGGGAGTGGTGGTAGTCGAGCAGCGTGGTCACGGACTGGTCGACGGTCAGGATGACGTCGCCGCCCCGCCCGCCGTTGCCGCCGTCGGGACCGCCGAGCGGCTTGAACTTCTCACGGTGGACGGAGGCACAGCCGTGGCCTCCGTTACCCGCGGCGACATGCAGTTCGACGCGGTCCACGAAGGTGGTCATGGTTCGGTGCCTCCAGAAAAGTACGGGTAATACCTATGTCAACACGCGAAAGGCGGACCCGCCTTCCCGACCGGGAAGTGAGGTCCGCCTCGCGCAGCTTTTACGCTCGCGGCCGTGAATCAGGGATTCAGGCGACCGGAACGATGTTCACGACCTTGCGGCCGCGGTGGGTGCCGAACTCCACCGCACCGGGCTGGAGGGCGAACAGCGTGTCGTCGCCGCCACGGCCGACGCCGGCGCCGGGGTGGAAGTGGGTGCCGCGCTGGCGGATGAGGATCTCACCAGCGCTGACGACCTGACCGCCGAAGCGCTTCACGCCGAGCCGCTGGGCATTGGAGTCGCGACCGTTCCGGGTGGACGATGCGCCCTTCTTGTGTGCCATGTCTTCTCAGTCCCTTACTTCGCAGCCGCGGGGATCTCAGTGACCTTGATCGCCGTGTACTGCTGGCGGTGGCCCTGACGACGGCG
>NZ_WWKH01000438.1:0-13602 GCF_009865595.1 Streptomyces sp. SID1328
AGGCCGCTCCGGCACCGCAGGCCCAGGCCGAGCAGCAGCCTTTGCCCCCGGAGGCCGAGGACGAGAACAGCCCCTGGTTCCAGACGCCCCCGCGTGACACCGACTACCACGGCGGCTACGACCCGGCCTTCGACCCCGGCCCGGACCCCCAGTACTTCCCCGAGGAGCAGTACGGGGACTGGTACGAGGAGCAGCCCCCGGAGCGGTTCCAGCAGCCCTCCCCGGAGGAGACCGGCAGCTTCCCGATACCCGTCGGCCCCAATCGCACCCGCGAGCTGGGCGAGGGCGGGGGGCCGGCGGAGCCGGACGAGGAGGACCTGTACCAGGTCTTCCGCCGGTCGATAGACGGCAGTTACCCGACCCCGCTGGTGCTCGGCGACAACATCCAGGCCACCTACGGCAGTTCACCGGACTCCGGCCGGCTGAAGGCCCTGGTGGAGCGCTTCCAGCAGCGCCACATGGCGGAGCTGGAGGAGGACCACATCGCCTGACCCCGCGCACACGCGAGGAGGGGGCGCCCGGTGATGACACCGGGCGCCCCCTCCTCGTATGCGCGGCCTACTCCCCGAGCAGGGCCCGCACCCGCTCCTGACCGACCGCCAGCAGCAGCGTGGGCAGACGCGGGCCGGTGTCCCGGCCGACCAGCAGGTGGTACAGCAGGGCGAAGAAGGTCCGCTGGGCCGTCTTGATCTCCGGCGGCAGCTCCTTGGGCGTGGCGTCGGCGGAGAAGCCGGCGCGCACCTTCGGGACGCCGTAGACGAGGTGGGTCAGGCCGTCCAGCGACCAGTTGTCCGCGAGCCCGTCGAGCAGCAGGCGCAGCGACTGGCGGGCCTCGTCGTCCAGCGACTTCAGCAGCTCGGCGTCCGGCTCCTCGCGCACGATGGTGCGCTGGTCGGCGGAGACGTAGGTGTTGATCCACGCCTCGGCCTTGTCGTACCGGGGGCGGGCGTCGGCGAGGTCGGTGATCGGGTTGGCCGGGTCCAGCTCGGACAGGATGCGCAGCGCCTGGTCCTGGTGTCCGGCGGTGATGTCCGCGACCGAGGCCAGCGTGCGGTACGGCAGCGGGTGCGCGGTCTTCGGCAGCTCACCGGCTGCGGTGCCCACCGCGCGCGTGTACGCGGCGACGTCACCGGGGAGCGCGGAGCCCTCGGCGACCTTGCCGGCGAGCTTGTCCCACTCGTCGTAGAGGCGCTGGATCTCCTGGTCGAAGGCGATCTTGAAGGACTGGTTGGGGCGGCGACGGGCGTACAGCCAGCGCAGGAGCTGCGGCTCCATGATCTTCAGCGCGTCGGCCGGGGTGGGCACACCGCCGCGCGAGGACGACATCTTGGCCATGCCGGAGATGCCGACGAAGGCGTACATGGGGCCGATGGGCTGCTCGCCCTCGAAGATCCCGACGATCTGGCCGCCGACCTGGAAGGAGGAACCCGGCGAGGAGTGGTCGACGCCGGAGGGCTCGAAGATGACGCCCTCGTAGGCCCAGCGCATCGGCCAGTCGACCTTCCAGACCAGCTTGCCCCGGTTGAACTCGCTCAGCCGGACCGTCTCGCCGAAGCCGCAGGCGGTGCAGGTGTAGGCCAGCTCGGTGGTGTCGTCGTCGTAGGAGGTGACGGTGGTGAGGTCCTTGCCGCACTCGCCGCAGTACGGCTTGTACGGGAAGTACCCGGCGGAGCCGGAGCTGCCGTCGTCCTCGGCGGCCGCGCCGGAACCCTCCTCGGCCTCCAGCTCGGCCTCGTCGACCGCCTTCTGCTGCGGCTTCTTGCCCGGCGCCTTCTTGGTGCGGTACTGGGCGAGGATCGCGTCGATGTCACCGCGGTGCTTCATCGCGTGCAGGATCTGCTCGCGGTAGACGCCCGAGGTGTACTGCGCGGTCTGGCTGATCCCGTCGAACTCCACACCCAGCTCGGCGAGCGCCTCGACCATGGCGGCCTTGAAGTGCTCGGCCCAGTTCGGGTACGCGGAACCCGCCGGCGCCGGGACCGAGGTCAGCGGCTTGCCGATGTGCTCGGCCCAGGACTCGTCGACGCCCGCGATCCCGGCCGGGACCTTGCGGTAGCGGTCGTAGTCGTCCCAGGAGATCAGGTGCCTGACCTGGTACCCGCGCCGCCGGATCTCGTCGGCGACCAGGTGCGGGGTCATCACCTCGCGCAGGTTGCCCAGGTGGATCGGGCCGGACGGGGAGAGCCCGGAGGCGACGACGACCGGTTTGCCCGGAGCCCGACGCTCCGACTCCTGGATGACGTCATCCGCGAAACGGGAGACCCAGTCGGCGGTGTCGGGGCTCTGAGCCACGATCGGTGCTCCTTAGTTCGGGGTGCCGGTCCGGCGGTTGTCCTCCGCCGGCCTCCTCCCATAATCCCAGACACTCCCGCGCGCGAAAAAACGCCTTTACCCCCCGTGGGATACTGGCCGGGACCATCCATTCCCACGAGGAGAACGGCACCCTTACCTATGGCCTCGGTCACGTCCCTCAGCGACTCCGTCCAGCAGCATCTCGCCTCCGCCCTCTCGGCCGCCCTGCCGGAGGCCGCGGACGCGGACCCGCTGCTGCGACGAAGTGACCGGGCCGACTACCAGGCCAACGGCATCCTCGCGCTCGCCAAGAAGGCCAAGGCCAACCCGCGTGAGCTGGCGACCCGGGTCGTCTCCGGCATCGTCACCGGCGAGGTGATCGCGGACGTCGAGGTCTCCGGCCCCGGCTTCCTCAACATCACCGTCGCGGACAGGGCGATCACCGAGAACCTGGCCGCCCGGTACGCGGACGACACCGGCCGCCTCGGAGTGCCGTACGCCGCGCACCCCGGCACCACGGTGATCGACTACGCGCAGCCGAACGTGGCCAAGGAGATGCACGTCGGCCACCTGCGCTCGGCGGTCATCGGCGACGCGATGGTGCGGCTCCTGGAGTTCACCGGCGAGAACGTGGTCCGCCGGCACCACATCGGCGACTGGGGCACCCAGTTCGGCATGCTCATCCAGTACCTGGACGAGCACCCGCACGAGCTGGACCACAAGGAGTCCGAGGTGTCCGGCGAGGAGGCGATGTCCAACCTGGACCGCCTCTACAAGACCGCGCGCAGGCTGTTCGACTCCGACGAGGAGTTCAAGACCCGTGCCCGGCGCCGGGTGGTCGACCTCCAGGCGGGCGACCCGAAGACCCTCGCCATCTGGCAGAAGTTCGTGGACGAGTCGAAGATCTACTTCTTCTCCGTCTTCGACAAGCTGGACATGGAGGTCCGCGACCCCGACATCGTCGGCGAGTCCGGGTACAACGACATGCTCGCGGAGACCTGCCGCCTGCTGGAGGAGTCCGGCGTCGCGGTCCGCTCCGAGGGCGCGCTGTGCGTGTTCTTCGACGACATCAAGGGCCCGGAGGGCAACCCGGTCCCGCTGATCGTGCAGAAGTCCGACGGCGGCTACGGCTACGCGGCCACCGACCTCTCCGCGATCCGCGACCGCGTCTTCAACCTCAAGGCGTCCACCCTGCTGTACGTGGTGGACGCCCGGCAGGCCCTGCACTTCCGGATGGTCTTCGAGACCGCGCGCCGCGCGGGCTGGCTGAACGACGACGTGACCGCCGTCCAGCTGGCCTTCGGCACGGTCCTCGGCAAGGACGGCAAGCCGTTCAAGACCCGTGAGGGCGAGACGGTCAAGCTGGAGAACCTGCTGGACGAGGCCGTCGAGCGGGCCACCGCCGTGGTCCGGGAGAAGGCCGGGAAGGTGGGCCTGACCGAGGACGAAATCGTCGAGAACGGCCGGTACGTCGGCGTCGGCGCCGTGAAGTACGCCGACCTCTCCACCTCGGCCGTGCGGGACTACAAGTTCGACCTGGACCAGATGGTCTCGCTCAACGGCGACACCTCGGTGTACCTCCAGTACGCGTACGCCCGTATCCAGTCCATCCTCCGCAAGGCCGGCGAGGCCCGCCCCGCCGCCCACCCGGAGCTGGCGCTGGCCCCGGCGGAGCGCGCGCTGGGCCTGCACCTGGACCAGTTCGCGGAGACGGTCCTGGAGGTGGCCGCGGCCCGCGAGCCGCACAAGATGGCTGCCTACCTCTACCAGCTCGCCTCGCTGCTGACGTCGTTCTACGACCAGTGCCCGGTGCTGAAGGCCGACTCCCCCGCCCAGGTGGAGAACCGCCTGTTCCTGGTCGACCTGACCGCGCGCACCCTGCACGAGGGCATGGCGCTGCTGGGCATCCGGACGCCCGGGAAGCTCTGACCCGTACGACCCGAATCGGCCCGGCCCGCCCTGTGCGGACCGGGCCGATTCGCATGAGCGGCGGTCCTTCAAAAGCCGGAGAAAACCTTGGTGTACGCCCGTCAATCGCGGGTCTATCGTCGGACCGGAGGACCAGAAACGACGGGAGGCAGCCGGGCGATGGCACAGGACGAAGCCGTGATCGGCTGCACGGGGGAACTGCTCATCGGCACGCGTGGCTCCGCCGGTCCCGGCGAGATCCTGGTGCGGGTCAGAGGCGGCTCCGAGACCTTCCTCGCCTGGTCGCAGGAGCCGCTGCCGCGCGGGGCGACCGTACTCGTGATCGAGTCACGGGGGTTGCGTGAGGTCGATGTCATCGCGTGGGGCGATCCATTGGACACGCTGGGCGGGCTGTCCGCCGGCGTCGACTGAGGAGACGAGCAGTATGTTCGGTTACCGCGTTCCCGCCCCCGACGAGGCGATGCTGATCTCGGGTGGCAGGCGGGGACTGGGGGGCGCGCCGTTCCGGGTGGTGACGGGGCACGGGAAGTTCGTGCTCCCCGTGTTCCGCAAGGTCCGCTTCCTCACGCTGTCGATGTGCGAGGCCGAGGTCACCGAGACCTGTGTGACCAAGCAGGGCATCGCCCTGCACGTCCGCGCCGTGATCGCCTTCAAGGTCGGCAACGACCCGGAGAGCATCATCAACGCCGGCCAGCGCTTCCTCTCCGACCAGGAGCAGATGTCGGTGCTGACCGGGCGGATCTTCGCGGGCCACCTGCGCGCGATCATCGGCTCCATGACGGTCGAGGAGATCGTCACCGAGCGGCAGAAGCTCGCGGCCGAGGTGCTGGACACCTCGAAGACGGAGATGGCGAAGATCGGCCTGATCGTGGACTCGCTCCAGATCCAGTCGATCGACGACGGCAACACCGGTTACATCGACGCGATGTCCGCCCCGCACAAGGCGGCCATCCGGCGGCAGGCCCAGATCGCCCAGGCCCAGGCCAACCAGGCCGCCGCCGAGGCGGAGCAGGTAGCGGCCCGCAAGCAGGCGGAGTACGCCCGGCAGACCGCGGTGGTGCAGGCGGAGTACTCGGCGCAGGTGGACCGCGCCCAGGCCGAGGCCGCCCAGGCCGGCCCGCTGGCGCAGGCGCACGCGCAGCAGGAGGTGCTGGCCGCGCAGACCGAACTGGCGCTGCGCAAGGCGAAGTTGCGTCAGCAGGAGTTGGTCGCGGAGATCGTGAAGCCCGCGGAGGCGGAGGCGGAGCGGGTCCGGGTGCTCGCCATCGCGGACGCCGAGCGGATGAAGATCCAGGCCGAGGCGGCGGCCTCGCACGACCGGGTCGCCCTGGACCGGATGCTGATCGACCAGCTCCCGCAGATCGTGAAGGAGGCCGCGGGCGGCCTCAAGGGGGCCAACGTCAACGTCCTGAACGGCGCGGACGGTCTCGGCGAGATAGCCGCCGGGCTGGTCGCCCAGGGCCTGACGATCCTGGACTCGGTCCGCAACAACCTCAGCGGCCAGAACGGCAACCAGCCGTCCGACGCCGGGCAGCACAACGGCCGCCTGGAGATCCAGGGCCCGCGCACCTCGGAGGGTGACGGGCCGAAGTAGCCGGCCCCGGTCACCGCGCCGCATCGGGCGCGGTGACCGGCGACCCGCTAGCGCAGCTTCCGCGCCGCCTCGGTGGCCCAGTAGGTGAGGATGTTCCGCGCCCCGGCCCGCTTGATCCCCGTCAGGGACTCCAGGATGGCCCGGTCGCGGTCGATCCAGCCCTTCTCGGCGGCGGCCTCGATCATCGCGTACTCGCCGGAGACCTGGTACGCGGCCACCGGCACGTCCACCGCGTCGGCGACCCTCGCCAGAATGTCCAGGTAGGGCCCGGCCGGCTTGACCATGACCATGTCCGCGCCCTCGGCGAGGTCCAGCTCCAGCTCACGCAGCGACTCGCGCAGGTTCGCCGGGTCCTGCTGGTAGGTCTTGCGGTCGCCCTGCAGGGAGGACCCGACCGCCTCGCGGAAGGGCCCGAAGAAGGCGGAGGCGTACTTCGCGGTGTACGCGAGGACCGCCACGTCCTCCCGGCCGATCTGGTCCAGCGCGTCCCGGACGACCCCGATCTGGCCGTCCATCATGCCGCTCGGGCCCACCACATGGGCGCCCGCGTCGGCCTGGACCTGCGCCATCTCGGCGTACCGCTCCAGGGTGGCGTCGTTGTCGACGCGGCCCTCGGCGTCCAGCACCCCGCAGTGGCCGTGGTCGGTGAACTCGTCCAGGCACAGGTCGGCCATGACCAGCAGGTCGTCACCGACCTCGGCGCGCACGTCGCGCAGGGCGACCTGGAGGATGCCGTCGGGGTCGGTGCCCGGCGTGCCGAGCCCGTCCTTCTTCGACTCCTCCGGCACCCCGAAGAGCATGATCCCGGAGACGCCCGCCTCGGCGGCCTCCAGCGCGGCCTTCTTCAGGCTGTCGCGGGTGTGCTGCACGACACCGGGCATCGCCGCGATCGGCACCGGCTCGCTCACGCCCTCCCGGACGAACGCCGGAAGGATGAAGTCGGCCGGATGCAGCCGCGTCTCCGCGACCATCCGACGCATGACGGGCGAGGTCCGCAGCCGCCGCGGCCGCGCACCGGGAAAGGAACCGTACTTCGACATGCCTTCTACGCTACGCCCGCTCCTGTCGTGCCTTTACCGACGCGCAGTCGGGCGGGAGCACCGGGAAAAGCGAGCGGGGCGCCCCCGTGAAGGGACGCCCCGCTCGTGCCGTGAAGGGCTCAGGTCGTCGTGCGGCGCCTGCGCGCGCCCGGCCGGCGCTCGCTGGGACGGGTGACCGGGTCGCCCGCCTCCAGGGCCGACGTGCGGCGCTTCATGCCGAACGTGGCCAGGGCCTCGGCCAGCTTGTGGACGGAGGGCTCCGGGGCCATGACGTCGACGCGGAGACCGTGCTCCTCGGCCGTCTTGGCGGTCGCGGGGCCGATGCAGGCGATGACCGTCACGTTGTGCGGCTTGCCCGCGATGCCCACCAGGTTGCGGACCGTGGAGGACGAGGTGAAGAGCACGGCGTCGAAACCGCCGCCCTTGATCGCCTCACGGGTGTCCGCCGGCGGCGGCGACGCGCGGACCGTGCGGTACGCGGTGACGTCGTCCACCTCCCAGCCCAGCTCGATCAGCCCGGCCACCAGGGTCTCGGTGGCGATGTCGGCGCGCGGCAGGAAGACACGGTCGATCGGGTCGAAGACCGGGTCGTAGGGCGGCCAGTCCTCCAGCAGGCCCGCGGCCGACTGCTCACCGCTCGGCACCAGGTCCGGCTTCACACCGAAGGCGATCAGCGCGTTGGCGGTCTGCTCACCCACCGCGGCCACCTTGATGCCCGCGAAGGCACGCGCGTCCAGCCCGTACTCCTCGAACTTCTCCCGCACCGCCTTGACCGCGTTGACCGAGGTGAAAGCGATCCACTCGTAGCGGCCGGTGACCAGGCCCTTGACCGCGCGCTCCATCTGCTGCGGGGTGCGCGGCGGCTCGACGGCGATGGTCGGGACCTCGTGCGGCACCGCGCCGTAGGAGCGGAGCTGGTCGGAGAGCGAGGCGGCCTGCTCCTTGGTGCGCGGCACGAGGACCTTCCAGCCGAACAGCGGCTTGGACTCGAACCACGAGAGCTGGTCGCGGCGGGCGGCGGCGGACCGTTCGCCGACCACGGCTATGACCGGCCGGCCGCCGTCCGGGGACGGCAGCACCTTGGCCTGCTTCAGCGTCTGCGCGATCGTGCCCAGCGTCGCCGTCCAGGTGCGCTGGCGGGTCGTCGTACCGGCGACCGTGACGGTGAGCGGGGTGTCCGGCTTGCGGCCCGCCGACACCAGCTCCGCGGCGGCGGCCGCGACGGAGTCCAGCGAGGTGGAGACGACCACCGTGCCGTCCGAGGCACCCACCTCCGTCCAGCACCGGTCGGAGGCGGTACGCGCGTCCACGAACCGCACGTCGGCGCCGCGGGCGTCGCGCAGCGGGACACCGGCGTACGCGGGCACGCCGGTCGCGGCCGCGACACCGGGGACGACCTCGAAGGGCACCCCGGCGGCGGCGCAGGCGAGCATCTCCTCGGCGGCGTCGGTGTCCAGTCCCGGATCACCGGCGACCGCACGGACCACCCGCCTGCCGCCCCGTGCGGCCTCCATGACAAGATGAGCCGCATCCTGGGCGGCGGCCGGGGCCACAGCGGGAGTTGACGCACCGTCAACGACCGTGAGCTGCGGTGCGCCCGGAAGCGCGTCCGGGGAGGAGGCCGCTTCCGTCGGAACGACGGAGACGCCCTGCCGGGCGTGCGTCCGGATCACGTCGAGCACCTCGTGCTCGGCGACCAGGACGTCCGCGTGGGACAGCGCCTCCACGGCGCGCAGAGTCAGCAGTCCCGGATCTCCGGGTCCGGCACCCAGGAAGGTGACGTGCCCGTGCTCGGGACCGGCGGGAAAGGCGGTGGGGCTCAATGTGCTCGCTCCCCCATCAGACCGGCCGCGCCCTGGGCGAGCATCTCGGTGGCGAGTTCGCGCCCGAGTGCCATCGCCCCGTCGTGCGTCAGGGGCACGGAACCGGTGGTGGACTGCTGCACCATCCGCGAGCCGTCGGTCGTGCCGACGACGCCGCGCAGGCGCATTTCCTTGATTACAGGCCCGTCGATCAAGAGGTCGGCCAGCGCACCCACAGGGGCGCTGCAGCCGGCCTCCAGCGCGGCGAGCAGTGACCGCTCGGCGGTGACGGCGGCCCGCGTGTGCGGGTCGTCGAGTTCACCGAGGGCGGCGACGAGATCCGCGTCGGATGCCGCGCACTCGATCGCCAGGGCCCCCTGGCCGGGGGCGGGCAGGACCGTGTCGACCGACAGGAAGTCGGTCACCTCGTCGATCCGGCCGATCCGGTTGAGTCCGGCGGCCGCGAGCACGACGGCGTCCAGCCGTCCCTCGTGGACGTACCCGATGCGGGTGTCCACGTTGCCGCGGATCGCCACCGTCTCGATGTCCAGCTCGTGGGTCCGCGCGTACGCGTTGAGCTGGGCCATGCGGCGCGGCGAGCCGGTGCCGATGCGCGCGCCGCGCGGCAGGTCGGTGAACTTCAGCGCGTCGCGGGCCACGATCACGTCCCGCGGGTCCTCCCGCACCGGCACGGCGGCCAGCGCGAGTTCCTCGGGCTGCGTGGTCGGCAGGTCCTTGAGCGAATGAACCGCGAAGTCCACCTCGCCGCGCACCAGCGCGTCCCGCAGCGCCGTGACGAACACCCCGGTGCCGCCGATCTGCGCCAGCGCCTCCCGGGAGACGTCGCCGTACGTGGTGATCTCGACCAGCTCGACGGGCCGGCCGGTCACCCGGCTCACGGCGTCCGCCACCTGCCCGGACTGGGCCATGGCGAGCTTGCTCCGCCTCGTCCCCAGTCGCAGTGCCTTGTCAGTCATGCCGGTCGGTCCTTCTCGTCTGTGTTGTCCACGGCCCGCGAGACGGCGGCGACCGTCTCCGGGTCGAGGTCGAACAGGGTGCGCAGCGCGTCCGCGTACCCGGTGCCTCCGGGCTCGGCCGCGAGCTGCTTGACCCGTACGGTCGGCGCGTGCAGCAGCTTGTCCACCACGCGGTGCACGGTCTGCCGGATCTCGCCGCGCAGGCGGTCGTCCAGGCCGGGCAGGCGTCCGTCGAGCCGCGCGATCTCGGCGGCGACGACGTCGGCGGCCATGGTGCGCAGCGCTACCACGGTGGGTGTGATGTGCGCCGCCCGCTGTGCCGCGCCGAACGCCGCGACCTCGTCGGAGACGATACGCCGAACCTGGTCCACGTCGGACGCCATCGGGGCGTCGGCCGACGCCTCGGCCAGCGACTCGATGTCCACCAGGCGCACCCCGGCCAGCCGGTGCACGGCCGCGTCGATGTCGCGGGGCATGGCGAGGTCGAGGAGGAAGACGGCCGGGGCCGGGCGCGGGATCTCGGCGACCGGTTCGGGCCTGCGGTACTCGGGGACGCGGCCCGCGGCGGCGACGGCCTCGGCGAGCGCGGCGATCAGTCCGGCGTCGGCCTCGGGGGTGAAGCGGCCGCCCGCGTCGTGCTCGCGGCCCTGCTCCCGCAGGGAGGTGCCCTCGCCGACCCAGGCGGCGTGCTGCTCCAGGGTTGCCGCGTCCATCCCGGCGACGGCGGCCTCGCCGTGCACGGAGAAGCCGGGCGTGCCCTGCACGGAGGCCAGGTCCAGCGGGCAGTTCTCGTCGGTGCCGGCACCGGCCGGCGGCAGGTCGACGGTCCCGGCCGGAGCCTCGGCGCTCACGTCGGCCGCCGGTTCCCCGGTGCGGCCGGCGACGGCCTCGGCGACGGCGTCCGCCGTCAGCACCAGACCGGTCGCGCCGGTACAGGAGACGACCACGTCGGCACGTGTAAGTTCCGCCGCCACGGCGTCCATCCGGACCGCGCGGGCGGTGGCGCCCTCGGCGTCGGCGAGGATCTGCGCGAGCCGCTCGGCGCGCTCGAAGGTGCGGTTGGCGACGACGATCTCGCCGACCCCGGCCCGCGCCAGCGTGGCGGCGGCCAGCGAGGACATCGACCCGGCGCCGATCACCAGCGCGGTACGGCCCCGCGCCCAGCCCGGCACGTCGGTGTCCGCGGCGAGCTGCTCCAGGCCGAAGGTGACCAGGGACTGCCCGGCGCGGTCGATACCGGTCTCGGAGTGGGCGCGCTTGCCGACGCGCAGCGCCTGCTGGAAGAGGTCGTTCAGCAGCCGCCCCGCGGTGTGCAGGTCCTGGGCACGGGCGAGGGCGTCCTTGATCTGGCCGAGGATCTGCCCCTCGCCGACGACCATGGAGTCCAGCCCGCAGGCCACCGAGAACAGGTGGTGGACGGCCCGGTCCTCGTAGTGGACGTAGAGGAACGGCGTCAGCTCCTCCAGGCCCACCCCGCTGTGCTGGGCGAGCAGCGTGGACAGCTCGGCGACACCGGCGTGGAACTTGTCGACGTCGGCGTACAGCTCGATGCGGTTGCAGGTGGCGAGCACCGCGGCCTCGGTGGCCGGGTCGGCGGCGACGGTGTCCTGGACCAGCTTGACCTGGGCGTCCGCGTTCAGCGCGGCACGCTCCAGCACGCTGACCGGGGCACTGCGGTGGCTCAGCCCTACGACGAGAAGGCTCATGCCGGCATCACGGCGGGCATGTCCCCGTCGGGTCCCTGGCCGTCGGCACTCGCGCGCTTGGCGGGTACGGCTCCGTCGCCGGAGGCGGTCTCCTCGCCGGCCTTGCGCTGCTCGTGGAAGGCGAGGATCTGCAGCTCGATGGAGAGGTCGACCTTGCGCACGTCGACGCCGTCCGGGACGGTCAGCACGGTCGGCGCGAAGTTCAGGATGGAGGTGACCCCGGCGGCCACGAGCCGGTCGCAGACCTGCTGGGCGGCGCCGGCGGGGGTGGCGATGACGCCGATGGAGACGCCGTTGTCCTCGATGATCTTCTCGAGTTCGTCGGTGTGCCGCACCGGGATGCCCGCGACCGGCTTGCCGGCCATCGCGGGATCGGCGTCTATGAGCGCCGCGACCCGGAAGCCGCGCGAGGCGAAGCCGCCGTAGTTGGCGAGGGCCGCGCCGAGGTTTCCGATACCGACGATGACGACGGGCCAGTCCTGGGTGAGGCCCAGCTCGCGGGAGATCTGGTAGACGAGGTACTCCACGTCGTACCCGACGCCGCGGGTGCCGTAGGAGCCCAGGTAGGAGAAGTCCTTGCGCAGCTTCGCGGAGTTGACGCCCGCCGCCGCGGCCAGTTCCTCGGAGGAGACCGTGGGGACCGAGCGCTCCGACAGGGCCGTCAGCGCTCGGAGGTACAGCGGAAGCCGGGCGACGGTGGCCTCGGGAATCCCTCGGCTGCGGGTCGCCGGTCGGTGAGTTCGGCCAGTTGCCACGGTGCTCCTGCGGGTAGAGCGGGGCTGCGAGCGGTCATGCTTCCCCGGACCGCCCCGTCGACAAGAAGGCTATGTCTTTGTGAACGTGTGCACAAAGATGGTGTCCGATTTGCCCGGCCAACGTGACCGGGGTCACGCATGCCCGTTGCGGGGCTCTACCTGGGGGCAAAACTACACACTCGCCGCGTTTCGTGCCCCCAAGGCCCCCTCCGGAGCCGTCCGTCACCCGCTCAGCGCGCGGCGCAGCCGTCCCTCGTCCACCCGCCAGAAGGTGTGCTGCTCGCCGTCGACCAGGACGACCGGGATCTGCTCCCAGTACTGGTCGTGCAGCGCGCGGTCCTCGGTGATGTCCCGCCCCTCCCAGGGCACGCCGAGTTCGCCGCAGACTTTCTCGATCACGGCCTGCGCGTCGTCGCACAGATGACAGCCGGGCTTGCGGATCAGGGTGACCAGCCGCTCCTGGGGGGCGGCCTTGCACCGGAAGAGGGGACTCATACGAGTCATTGTCCCGCTCCGCACCCCCGCCCCGGCCCTTGCGCGGAGCGGTACGTATGCCCGGAGTTCACAGACTCCGAACCTCTCGGCTCCGGAACCGCCGAACGGACTGGCTATGCTCACGCCATGGCCGCTCTTGGATGGCTCACCCCCCGTAGGCGCTCCGCCACGGCGCGGAGCGTGTTGGCAGGCGAGGCTTCCGCGGAGGCCGCCCGCAAGTCCACGCAGGAACACCCGGAACCCGCGGGCGCCGAGCGGGAACCGGAGTTCCCCGTGCTCGGCGACGACCGGGCCGCCGCCTTCTTCGACCTCGACAACACCGTGATGCAGGGCGCCGCGCTCTTCCACTTCGGGCGCGGTCTGTACAAGCGGAACTTCTTCGAGACCCGGGAACTGGCCCGGTTCGCCTGGCAGCAGGCATGGTTCCGGCTGGCCGGGGTCGAGGACCCCGAGCACATGCAGGAGGCCCGCGACTCGGCGCTCTCCATCGTCAAGGGCCACCGCGTGGCCGAGCTGGAGACGATCGGCGAGGAGATCTACGACGAGTACATGGCCGAGCGCATCTGGCCCGGCACCCGCGCGCTCGCCCAGGCCCACCTGGACGCGGGCCAGAAGGTCTGGCTGGTGACGGCGGCCCCGGTGGAGATCGCCCAGGTCATCGCCCGCCGCCTCGGTCTCACCGGCGCGCTCGGCACGGTCGCGGAGTCCGTCGACGGCGTCTACACCGGCCGCCTGGTCGGCGAGCCGCTGCACGGCCCGGCCAAGGCGGAGGCGGTACGGGCGCTGGCCGCCGCCGAGGGGCTGGACCTCTCCCGCTGCGCCGCGTACAGCGACAGCCACAACGACATCCCGATGCTCTCCCTGGTCGGCCACCCCTACGCGATCAACCCGGACACCAAGCTGCGCCGGCACGCCCGCGACAAGGACTGGCGGCTGCGCGACTACCGCACCGGCCGCAAGGCCGCCAAGGTCGGCATCCCGGCGGCCGCCGGGGTCGGCGCGGTGGCGGGCG
>NZ_WWKH01000439.1:0-9039 GCF_009865595.1 Streptomyces sp. SID1328
TTGAAGGTGCCGCGGATCTTGTTGACCACCAGGGTCGACAGGGCCTCGCCCTCGACGTCCTCGGCGATGATCAGCAGCGGCTTGCCCGACTGCATGACCTTCTCCAGCAGCGGGAGCAGGTCCTTGACCGAGGAGATCTTGGAGTTGGCGATGAGGATGTACGGGTCCTCGAGCACCGCCTCCATGCGCTCCATGTCGGTCGCGAAGTAGGCGGAGATGTAGCCCTTGTCGAAGCGCATGCCCTCGGTGAGCTCGAGCTCCAGACCGAAGGTGTTGCTCTCCTCGACGGTGATGACGCCTTCCTTGCCGACCTTGTCCATCGCCTCGGCGATGAGCTCGCCGATCTGGGTGTCGGCGGCGGAGATGGAGGCGGTGGAGGCGATCTGCTCCTTGGTCTCCACGTCCTTGGCCTGCTCGAGCAGGGCGGCGGAGACGGCCTCGACGGCCTTCTCGATACCGCGCTTGAGGGCCATCGGGTTGGCGCCGGCGGCTACGTTGCGCAGGCCTTCCTTGACCAGGGCCTGGGCCAGCACGGTCGCGGTGGTCGTACCGTCGCCGGCGACGTCGTCCGTCTTCTTGGCGACTTCCTTGACCAGCTCGGCGCCGATCTTCTCGTACGGGTCCTCGAGCTCGATCTCCTTGGCGATGGATACACCATCGTTGGTGATCGTGGGGGCGCCCCACTTCTTCTCGAGGACGACGTTGCGGCCCTTGGGGCCGAGCGTCACCTTGACGGCGTCCGCGAGCTGGTTCATGCCGCGCTCGAGGCCGCGCCGCGCCTCCTCGTCGAACGCGATGATCTTGGCCATGTGAAGTGGTCCCTCCAGGACTGGGGGTGATTCCTTCGGACCGCGCCCGCGCCCGCGACGGACGGCTCGCCGGCCTCGTGGTTCCTTGCCCCACCCGGCCTGCGGGCCTCACCGACCCGGTCCTTCGTTGTCACTCTCACCTTCAGAGTGCTAACGCAATGATTAGCACTCACCCAGGGCGAGTGCAAGCGCCTTCGGGTGATCAGGACGGGACCTAACAGGACGAAGGGCCCGCACCCTGTACGGGTACGGGCCCTGCGCTCAACCGGAGACGTTCAGGCGGTGACGCGAACCATGTCGGCCTGCGGGCCCTTCTGACCCTGCGAGATCTCGAACTCGACCCGCTGACCCTCTTCCAGGCTGCGGTAGCCGTCCATCTGAATCGCGCTGTAGTGGACGAAGACGTCCGCACCACCGTCGACCGCGATGAAGCCGTACCCCTTCTCCGCGTTGAACCACTTGACGGTGCCCTGAGCCATGGCTAACTCCCCTATTACTGGCCCTTGCGCAGATCCACACCTCGTGAACCTGGGTCAGACCTCGCCCCCCAATCGGTCGGGGGCGTGCGCCGGAACGCGTCGACCGCGGCTGAATGTATCTGTCCAACTGCCGTCTGCAACAGGTCAATCGGACGAGAATTCTGGACGGACACAGTCCGGAATCTGCCGCAACTTCGGCTGAATTCGGGGCAAGTCGGGCCCCATAAATGCAACAAATGCCGCACATTACCCGCGCATTTTGGCTACTTCTTGTCGGGCCGGCGGCATGAATCAAGGACGCCCGGTCCGTGGGACCGGGAGCGCGTTCCCCAACTCTACCGCGCTCAATCACACAGAATGGCCCCCTCCGTTTCTCTTGTGGAGGGGGCCATGGAGGGGGCCATTACCGAGGGTAAATTTCAGCCGCCGGCTACCGCCGGAATGATGGAGACACCCGCGCCGTCGGGCGTGGCGGTCTGAAGTCCGCCCTCGAAACGCACGTCGTCGTCATTGACGTAGACATTCACGAACCGGCGCAGCCTGCCCTGGTCGTCCAGGACGCGCGCGGCAATGCCCTGGTGGTGCTTCTCCAGGTCCTCGATGACCTCCGCGAGCGTGCCGCCCTCGGCGGCGACCTCGGCCTGCCCGCCGGTGTAGGTGCGCAGGATGGTCGGGATGCGAACGGTCACGCTCATGCGAGGCCAGCCTCTCGGAAGGAGTCCAGGTTCGGGCGGATGGTCGCGGTCAGACCGGTGCCGGCGACCGCGTCCAGGGTCTTGAGGCCGTCGCCGGTGTTGAGGACGACGGTGGTGAGCGAGGGGTCCAGCGCGCCGGACTCGATCAGCTTGCGGGTGACACCGACCGTCACACCGCCCGCCGTCTCGGCGAAGATGCCCTCGGTGCGGGCCAGCAGCTTGATGGCGTCCACGATCTGCGGGTCCGTCACGTCCTCCACCGCCCCGCCGGTGCGGCGCGCGATGTCCAGCACGTACGGCCCGTCGGCCGGGTTGCCGATGGCGAGGGACTTGGCGATGGTGTCCGGCTTCTGCGGCCGCACCACGTCGTGGCCCGCCTTGTAGGCGGCCGACACCGGCGAGCAGCCCTCCGCCTGGGCGCCGAAGATCTTGTACGGCTTGTCCTCGACCAGGCCGAGCGCGATCAGCTCCTTCAGCCCCTTGTCGATCTTGGTGAGCTGGGAGCCGGAGGCGATCGGCACCACGAGCTGGTCCGGCAGCCGCCAGCCGAGCTGCTCGCAGATCTCGTACGCCAGCGTCTTGGAGCCCTCGGCGTAGTACGGCCGCAGGTTGACGTTGACGAAGCCCCAGCCCTCGCCGGCCGGGTCGCCGATCAGTTCGGAGCAGAAGCGGTTCACGTCGTCGTAGTTGCCCTCGATGCCGACCAGCTCACCGCCGTAGACCGCGGCCATGACGACCTTGCCCTGCTCCAGGTCGTGCGGGATGAACACGCAGGAGCGCAGGCCCGCGCGGGCGGCGGCGGCGCCGACCGCGCCGGCCAGGTTGCCCGTGGAGGAGCAGGAGAGGGTGGTGAAGCCGAAGGCGCGGGCGGCCTCCAGCGCCTGGGCGACGACGCGGTCCTTGAAGGAGTGCGTCGGGTTGCCGGAGTCGTCCTTCACGAACAGCCCGCCGGTGACGCCGAGTTCACGCGCCAGGCGGTCCGCCTTGACCAGCGGGGTCCAGCCGGGGTTGAGGTTCGGCTTGTCGGCCACGTCGGCGGGGACGGGCAGCAGCGGGGCGTAGCGCCAGATGTTCGCGGGGCCGGACTCGATGCGCGCCCGGAGCTTGTCGGTGTCGTACGCGGAGAAGTCGTAGGCGATCTCCAGCGGCCCGAAGCACTCCTCGCAGGCGAAGACGGGACCGAGCGGGACGCGGTGTCCGCACTCCCGACAGCTCAGGGCGGCGGCGGGTCCGAGATCGACGGTGGGGGTGGCGACAGTCTGCACAGCCATGGAGGCGAGGCCCTTTCTCCTCATCTTCCTCACGACGCATCTCGCCGTGAGACGGATTTGGCACCTTCCCTAGCCGGGAGCCTCGCGCGTGCCGCGGTGTTCGCGCACGGGAGACCGGCTGGAGGGTTGCCGGGGCTTCATCGGGCCGTTTCCCTCTGCCCCTCTGGATGAGCGGTATTCGGTTGTGGACGCCGTCCGACCTCGACATGCGATGGTCACCGGCGTTGTTCAAGACTGTAACCGAAGGCCAGGAGAGTTGAAGGTGTCGTCCGAACCGCGAGATGGATCAGGCAGTGAGGAGCCGCAGACCATGATGGAAGAAACCGAGCGCTGGCTGGCCACCCGCTCCTGGTCCGTGGCCGACCGCCCGCTGCACCGCGTGCTGGCCGCCAAGCAGCGGTCCGGGCAGCGGGTCTCCGTGGTGCTGCCCGCGCTGAACGAGGAGGCGACGGTCGGCGAGATCGTCTCCGTGATCCGCCACGACCTGGTCTTCCAGGCGCCGCTGGTGGACGAGGTAGTCGTGGTGGACTCCGGGTCCACCGACCGCACCGCCGAGGTGGCCGCCGCCGCGGGCGCGCGGGTGGTGCACCGGGACGAGATCCTGCCCCGGCTGCCCGCCGTGCCCGGCAAGGGCGACGTGCTGTGGCGCTCCCTGCTGGCGACCAGCGGCGACATCGTCGCCTTCGTGGACGCCGACCTGCGCGAGTTCTCCTCCGACTTCGTGCTCGGCATCGTCGGCCCGCTGCTCACCGATCCGGGGATCGACCTGGTCAAGGCGATGTACGACCGTCCGCTGGGCGGCGCCGCCGGGCAGGGCGGCCGGGTCACCGAACTGATGGCGCGCCCGCTGCTCAACATGCACTGGCCGCAGCTCGCCGGGTTCGTGCAGCCGCTCGGCGGGGAGTACGCGGCCCGGCGCTCCCTGCTGGAGCGGCTGCCGTTCCCGGTGGGGTACGGGGTCGAGCTGGGCATGCTGGTGGACTCGCTGCATCTGGTCGGGCTGGACGCGCTGGCGCAGGTGGACGTGGGCGTGCGCAAGCACCGGCACCAGGACGGGCAGGCGCTCGGCCGGATGGCCGCCGCGATCTACCGCACCGCGCAGCTCCGGCTCGCGCGCGGGCATCTGGTGCGGCCGGCGCTGACCCAGTTCGAGCGGGGGGTGAGCGGGTTCGAGCCGCGTACGTACTCGGTGGACACCGAGGAGCGGCCGCCCATGGCGGAGATCGCGGAGTACGCGGCGCGCGAAGTGGCGTGAGCGGGCTGTATACGGTCCGGCTCGCCGGTCGCGCGTACGTTTGAGCGTTTGGGGGCCGGGCTAGGTTGAGGCCATGGCTACGCAGGGTGCTGAGGTGCTGGTCGCGTCCAATCGCGGCCCGGTTTCATACACGGTGGGTCCGGACGGGTCCTTGGGTTCCCGCCGGGGCGGCGGCGGTCTCGTCTCGGGGCTGTCGGCGATCGGTCCGGACACGGACGCGGTGTGGGTGTGTGCCGCGCTCGGTGAGGGCGACCGGGAGGCGGTGCGGCGCGCGGACGGCGGACTGCTTCCCGCCGAGGACACCGGCGGGCAGCGGGTGCGGATGCTGGACATCGACGCCGAGGTCTACGCCGACGCGTACAACGGGATCGCCAACTCCGCGCTGTGGTTCGTGCACCACATGATGTACCAGACGCCGCTGGAGCCGGTGTTCGACGCGGAGTTCCGCCGGCAGTGGGACGCGTACCGGGCCTACAACCAGGCGTTCGCGGAGGCGCTGGCCGAGGAGGCGGCGCCGGGGGCGGCGGTGCTGATCCAGGACTACCACCTGGCGCTGGCCCCCCGGATGCTGCGCAAGCTCCGGCCCGACCTGCGCATCGGGCACTTCACGCACACCCCCTGGGCGCCGCCGGACTACTTCCGCCTGCTGCCGGACGACATCGCGGCCGAGCTGCTCACCGGCATCCTGGGCGCCGACCGGGCGGCCTTCCTGACCCGGCGCTGGGCGGACGCGTTCACCGACTGCTGCCACGCGGTCCTCGGTCCGGGCATCCCCTCGGGTACGGAGATCGGGGTGCACGGCCTCGGCGCGGACGCGGAGTTCCTGCGGGAGCGGGCGCACCGGGCCGACGTGGACGAGCGGATGGCGGTGCTGCGGGAGCAGATCGGCGAGGGGCGCCGGTCGATCGTCCGGGTGGACCGCACCGAGCTGTCCAAGAACATCGTGCGGGGCCTGCTGGCGTACCGCCGCCTCCTACAGGACCACCCCGAGTGGCGCGAACGCGTGGTCCACGTCGCCTTCGCCTACCCCTCCCGGCAGGACCTCGCCCTGTACCGCTCCTACACGGAAGAGGTACGCCGGGTCGCGGAACAGATCAACTCCGAGTACGGGACGGCCGGTTGGACCCCGGTCCTGCTCCACCTCGACGACGACTTCGCCCGCTCCCTCGCCGCCTACCGCCTCGCCGACGTGGCGCTGGTGAACCCCATCCGCGACGGCATGAACCTGGTCGCCAAGGAGGTCCCGGTCGTCTCGGACGAGGGCGTGGCCCTGGTGCTGTCCCGCGAGGCAGGCGCCTACGAGGAACTCTCCGAGCACGCCATCACGGTCAACCCGTACGACGTCGTCGGCACGGCCGAGGCCCTCCACGAGGCCCTGACCCTTCCGGACGCAGCCCGAGCCGAACGCTCCAAGCACCTGTCCGACGCGGCCACGGCCCTGCCTCCCGCCAAGTGGTTCCTGGACCAGTTGAACGCGCTGCGGGGCTGACACCCCGGCTGGCCGGCCTGCTCAGTGCCAGGCCAGCCAGCCGATGCCCGCGGCGGTGGTGAGGCCGGCCCCGGCCCAGGCTGCGGGCCGGCTGCGGTCGGCCAGGAAGCCGAACAGCGCGGCGGTCAGCAGCACGGCCCCCGTACCGATCGCGGCGCGCGGCAGACCGTCGTGGTAGCCGTACTCGTCCAGGTGCCTGCCCAGGAACAGGAACCAGGCGATCTTCATGACGCCCCCCGCGCCGCATGTGCGTGGCGCCCGTCGGCCTCAGCCGAGGTGCGCCGCCAGATTTCCGAGCAAGTCCACCACACCCTCAGGCCCGTCCACCACCAGGTCGGCGCGTTCGGCCAGTTCCGTCACCTCGCTGCTGCCGCTGCACACCAGCAGGGACGGGGTGCCTTCGGAGCGGAGCTTTTCGAGGGCTGCGAAGGCGGGGAGGTCGCCGAGGTCGTCGCCGGCGTAGACGACGGACTCGGCGCCGGTGGCGCGGAGGTGGTCGAGGAGGGCTACGCCCTTGTCCATGCCGGGCGGGCGGAGTTCGAGGACGAGGCGGCCGGGTTCGACGATGAGGCCGTGGCGGGTGGCGAGGTCGGTGAGGGGGGCCCGGAGGGTTTCGAAGGCGGCCTCGGGGTCCTCGGCGCGGCGGGTGTGGACGGCGACCGCGCGGCCCTTCTCCTCGATCCAGGTGCCGGGCCAGGCGCCGGCCCGGTCCAGGACGCCGGGAAGTTCCGCGCGGACCGCGGCGATGCCGGGGTGCGGGGCGGGCGCGGTGACGGTGCCGGTCGCGGCGTCCCAGCGCTCGGCGCCGTAGTGGCCGAGGACGACGAGGTGCTCCAGGCCGGGGACCCCGGCGAAGCCGCCGTTGCGGACCGCGACCCCGGCCGGGCGGCCGGTGACCACGGCGACGGAGGCCACCTTCGGCGCCAGCGCCGCCAGCGCGGGCACCGCGCCGGAGTGGGCGCGGGCCTGGTCGGGGTCGGCGACGATGGGGGCCAGCGTGCCGTCGAAGTCGAGGCCGATCACGGCGGTGCCGGGCCGCTGGAGCAGCGCCCGCAGGCCGTCGCGGCCCGCCTGGGTCACCGGTACCGGCAGCGTGCTGTCCTCGGCGGTGTTGTCAGGGTTGCCCATAGGGCGACACTATCCGCGCCGGGCCGCCCTCACGCCTCCGGAAGAGGCTCTACCGTTCCGACCTTCTCGCCTCGCGGACCCGCCGCAGCCGGTTGACCGTCACCGGGTCGTGCCGGAGGGCACGCTCGTCGTCCAGCAGGGCGTTGAGGAGCTGGTAGTAGCGGACCGGCGCGAGCCCGAGCTGCTCGCGGATGGCGCGCTCCTTCGCGCCGGGGCCGGGAAAGCCCCGGCTCTCCAGTGCGAGGATCGCCTTCTCACGGCTGCCGAGTTCCATGCCGGCAACCGTAACCCCGACCACTGACAGCGGGCTCAGCCCTGCGACTGGGCCGTGCTGTCGGCGGCCGTGGCGGCGGCCTGGAGCCGGGTGAGGACGCCCGCCGGGCTGCCGTCGGGGGAGACCGCCTGGCCGATGTCCCTCTTCACGGCCGCGCTGACCGCGGCCCAGGAGGTCTTGTTCACCGGGTACTGCTCGGCGGTCGGCAGCTGCTCCAGGAACGCGTGCAGCGGGGCGTCGGACTTCGCGTCCGACTGGCTCATCGCCTCGGAGGCGGAGGTGGTGACGGGCAGCAGACCGTACTTGCGGGAGAAGTCGAGTACGTTCTTCTGCTCGTACACGAAGTCCAGGAAGCTGCCGATCTGGCGGGCGTGGCCGTTCTGCTTGAAGGCCAGCATCCAGTCGGTGACACCCATCGCGGCCCGCGCCCGCCCGGTGCGGCCCGGCATCGGGACCATGCCGAACTTCACGCCCTTCGCCTCGGCCTGCCGGATCAGTGTGGGGTGGCCGTTGAGCATGCCGACCTGCCCGTCCGCGAACGCGGCGAACGCGGCGGCCCGGTTGAGCCGGCCGGGGGCCACCGGCCCGGTGAGCCCCTTGCCCACCAGGTCGTCCTTGAGCCAGGTGAACGTCTCCCCGTTCAACGCGGAGTCGATGGTGTAGGTGCCGATGTCGTCGGTGTAGCCGCTGCCGCCGCTGAGCAGCCACTGCATGGTCTCGGCCTGCGCCTCCTCGGGGCCCAGCGGCAGCGCGAACGGGTACTTCACGCCCTTGGCCTTGAGCGCCTCGGCGTCGGAGGCCAGCTCGTCCCAGGTGGTGGGCGGGGTGATGCCGGCCTGCTGGAACAGCGACTTGTTGTAGAAGAGCACGCGCGTGGAGGCCGCGAACGGCATCGCGTACGGCGTGTGGTTCCAGTCCCCCGCGTCGGCGAGCTGCGGCACGAAGTCGGCCTGGGTGCCGATGGAGAGCGTGTCGGACATCGAGTACAGCTTCCCGGCGGCCGCGTAGTCGGCGTACGCGCCGATCTGGGCCATGTCGGGGGCGTTCCCGGAGTCGACCATCTCCTTGACCTTGGCGTCGACGTCGTTCCAGGAGTAGACGCTGACCTGGACCTTCACGTCGGGGTGCTGCGCCTCGTAGGCGTCCACCAGCGCGGCCCAGTACTTCTTGGAGCTGTTGGCCGCGGAGTCGCCGTAGTCGGCGGCGACCAGCTTGAGGGTGGTGTCCGAGGAGCCCGTGCTCCCACAGCCGCCGAGCATCGCCGTCATGCCCAGTGCGGACACCACCGCGATCGTTCCTGCCGTACGCCGACGCACCCTCAGAACCCCTTGTCCCCTTGGTCAGACCATTCGATTTCGAACGCATAAGGTCTACACCACGCGAGTGGACTAGACCTTTCTTGGGTCGGCGGGTCACACTGGGCCGGTGAGACATGTCATCGCCCTGGACGTGGGCGGTACCTCGATGAAGGCCGCGCTCGTCGGCGAGGACGGCGCGGTGCTGCACCGCGCCCGCCGCGCGACGGGCCGCGAGGGCGGACCGGACGCGGTCGTCGACCACCTCCTCGCCTTCGCCGCCGACCTGCGCGCGCACGGCGCCGAGCACCTCGGCGCCCCCGCGCTCGCGGCCGGCGTCGCCG